>CAYONE010000006.1:50151-83872 GCA_964405245.1 uncultured Paludibacter sp. | reverse complement strand
TATGAGATTCTCAGGCATTTTCAATTTTTAAAGTTTCGGATAGTTGTGATATAAAATATATTCCCTTTCGTACCATTTATAATTATTGCCATATGAAAATAAATAAGCTTTGGATTTCATAAAAGCATTATCTATTGAGCCAAAATTTTGTTGGCTATCACCATCGTCAGCTTTCCAAAAATGAGTTTGTGTTAATAGAATAGGTAAATATCCATAAATCGGATCGGTTACATCTTCCCGAAATGCGCCTCTTATGATAGGGTGGTTCGGATCGTTGTTTTCATTGCACTGTGTTCCATCATTATTCAGCACTTTACTTCTCATTTCCTGCAAATCCTGTGGATTTCCTCCTGCTTCAATATACCTTTTTTCGAGCAGTTGATATGCTCGGAAAACAATGTATTTATGTATCTCCCCATCGTGTGCAAAAGTGAGTTCCGCAATAAGGAACAACAAAAAAATAAGTATTATTGCTTTTTTCATAGTCGCTAACTTATTTGGTTAATATCATTCTTTTGGTATCAATCACCTTGCCATCTGTTATCAAGGCATAAAGGTACATTCCGGCAGGAAATTCCGAACCCCGTATGACTATACTGCTTTTCCCTTTTTCAGTTATGAGGTAACTTTTAAGTTGTACGCCATTCATGTCGTAAACATAAAGGCTTGAAGAAACAGTGCTTGCAGGTATGTAAAAACTTATGTTTGTAGCAATATTAAACGGATTAGGGTTGTTTTGTTCAAGAACCGGATATGTCAGTAAATCCGTGCTGTTTTCACTTGTGCTTGCCCCAATTTTTTGTGGAGTTGACTGATATGCAGTTGTTTCTATTGTTGATAAGCGGCTTTCAAGTTCAGATATTTTTTCGCTTTGTTCGTTAAGTGCATTGAGCAGCAAAGGTATAATGCCAATATAATCAATACCCAATACTCCGGCACTGTCTTTATATACCAATTCCGGATACAACTTCTCAACATCCTGTGCTAAAAATCCGAAATAATTTCGACCTGAACTCGCTTTATTGTTCTTAGGTTTGAAAACCGGTTTCTCATCAAGCCCTGTTTTGTTTTGCAATTCATTTTCTTTACCTGCAAGGCTTTCATCCACTCCCTTGAAGTTATAACTTACACCCTTTAGTTGTTTGAGTTTTTCTGTACTACTTTCAATATCCTTTATGTTTTTCTTTAGTCTTTCATCGGAAGTTAAAACGATGCTTCCGTTTACTTTAAGTTCGTAATTGGTTCCAGTAGTGCCAATTTCCATAGCGCAGCTTGGATTATTATTAAAAACTCCAACCCTGCCGTTGTTTCTAACGGTAAAGTAACCGCCATCGTATGACATCAGAGTTAATAATCCGGGATTGTAAGGTTGAGGTTTATCGAAATATCCCCAGATTAAATCGAGTCCATTAGAAATCGAAGGATTTGAATACCTTATGTCCATCCCATCGTTAATATTGTTTGTGTCACTAAGGATAACAGTTTGATTCTTCACAACTAATCTTCCATTATTCTGAATCTGCAATTGTGCATTTGTGCATTTGTACTAAAAAGGGATGTAAAAATAAAGATAGCTGAAACTAAGATTTTGTTTGTTTTCATATTCATGTTTTTTTTTGTTGGTTCAATAATCATTTTAAGCTCAATTATATGCATTTACTTAAAGTTTTCGGGAGCATTTCGCTTGTTTTCTCACGTGTTTCACACTTTAATTTTATTCGGGGATGAAACAGATTAATTGGGATTTTATTTCCGATAGTTAATGCATGAAATTTATGTTAAGAGTTGCTGAAAAAAGACAGTGCAAATGTATAAAATATTTTTAGATAAAATAAAATAAATAGCAAGATATTTTTGTTAATTTATGAGATGTAAATTGCTCATACTTCTTATCGAGAAGTAAGATAAAAATCAAAATTAATTGGTATAACACAAAAACAGCCACCCGAATACAGTGCGATATTTGAAATATAAAAAACCACCGAACCATTTGTCTTCCAAATGATTTGGTGGTTATATAAGTTAATATTTCAAAATTTTAAAACTTCAATAAAATCAAGTTTATTTGTTTTATTCCCTAACGGAATAATTTATAAACCAGTTTTTTAAGTCGGTTTTGAGCAGCGAACCAACTTTTACTCCTTCGCCATTGGTGTATTTTACGGCAATTTTTTCAGCCCAGTCATTTTGCACTTTATCACCCCATAAACTATTAACTTCGGCATTTCCTGCATTATTTATCCAGCGCGATGCCCAGTTTTTATCAGCTCCGGCACTCCATCGGCGTGCCATTCTATTCATGGCGTACAATCCTTTTCCTTCACCCGCAAGCTCGAGTAATGTTTCTTCCACAATGAGAGAATCAAGTTTCTGCATATACCTTAAAGTATCAAGAGCAGTTCCGGGTACAAGCGCAAAAGTACCTACAGCATCCACTCCCACTCTACCTCGCACGCCACGGTTGGCCATTTCGCTGGTTGACGATGTACGATAAAGACAGGTTGGATATTCGCTGAAAGGAGGATTAAACTTACCTATAGTTGAGTTATAATATGAGCCTATACCATCGTTCAGAAATGCAAGCGCCTCCTGAAATCTGCCAAGCCCAACCAATGCTTCAACCAAAAACAAATGTAACTCACCGGCACGATAAACAGCTATAGGCACATCGTTACGATAAATTTTATCGGAAGTAAGATTTGCCTGTAAAAATTTATATAATACCAGGTTACCATTTGCATAAGTATAGGTAACTCCCGAACCGCGGTACTTATCATTACTGATGCCAGACATAGTTTGTCGCTCGAAACGGCTTATTGCAGTTTGAGTAGGGCGGAAATAGTATTTATTTGGATAACTGTTCGAATAATATTCAATATATCTGTTTGTTTGATGCAAAGAATAATCGTAAAACTGAAGGCAAATATGCTCTTTGCGTGTGTATGCATATCCGAAATTCTTCCATTCGCCATTGTACTCACTAAGATTCAACTGATATGAGGCTTCGTTTTCGCCTCCGCGTTTTATCAGCGCAATGCAATTATCCTTAACTTTAGCAAATTCATTTTTATAAAGATATAATTCGGCAAGCAAACATTCCTTTGGCGGACAAATTTTATCCCACGACAAAGAAGTTGGCGAAGCGCCCTGCCCGGGAAATAGTTCTGATGACCACAATACATCACCTTTACCATTCACACCATTCATCCCAGTTTCAATCATCTCAATGCATTTAGAAATCAGGTCATCAAATTGTAAAACCGGATATTTGTCCAATGCGCCGTACGAAGTTACAGGATCGTCGAAATAAATGCCTTCGCCGTAGATTTTTGCAATTTGCAGATACGCCCAGGCTTTAAAACGTAACGCTCCGCCTACCAATCCTTCAAAAGTTGTACGCGATACGGATGTAGAATCTTTTTTACGGTAATCGAAAACGTGTGCCAGATAATCGTTTGCATTGATAATAATGTTGTAATAACCTTTGGGACTTGCAAATATGTTTCCGGTCATATCAGCATAATTATACACATCCCACATTTCGCGGGAGGCATTGCTGGTTGGCTCAAGCAAATCGCCACGTAAACCTTCGAGAAACGATGCATTGTCGGCAACGCTTTGAAGCGATGCGGCAAGTCCCATATAACCAGAATACAATTCGGTATAATCTCCCACATAATTCTTCTCGAGTAAAACATCGGAAGTGTCAGGGTTAAAAAAATCATCGCAGGCTGCAAAAAGCAGACTTATGCAAAAAACGGGCAGAATATATAATCTTTTTCTCATATACAAATGGCTTATAATTTTATATTAAATCCTAATTTAAACGAACGCGGAAGTGGTATTTTGGCGTAATCGAATCCGCGAAGCGAAACATCGTAAGAATACATGGTTTCAGGATCGAGCCCAAGGTAATCGGTAATCATAAGAAGATTTTCTGCCGATAGAAAAACAGTAGTACCTTCCAGGAAATTAAATTTGTAACTCAATGAAAGTTCTTTCAATTTCAGATAAGATGCATTTTCAATCCAGCGATCGGAAAATCTGTTATTCCCCATTGGATCGCCATATTCAGCGCGTGGAATTTGAGTAACCTGACCTTCGCTCATCCAGCGTTTGTTAGCCGAAACGAGTTGATTTGTAAAACCGCTCATCGACTCCATATTTCTACGCACCGCGTTGTACATTTGATTTCCTAATGAATATCCAAAATTGGCGCTAAGTTCAAAGTTTTTATACTGAAGGCTTGTGAAAATTCTTCCGAATAAATCAGGATCGGCGCTTCCGAGGTTAACACGGTCGCGGTCATCGATAATACCATCGTTATTCTGATCGATAAAATGTACATCGCCTGCTCTGAATGTTTTACCTGCTGAATTTTTCAAAGCGGCAGCCTGAGCGTCAGCGGTAGTTGCAAACACTGAATTTCCGGCAGCAGTTTGATAGCCGTAGAAACTGTAAAGCGGTTTGCCATTTTCAGAAATAAGCGCTGAGCCATCGGACATTTCGAAAACCATATTATTTTGTCCGCCAAGTGAAGAAATTTCACATTTATTGCCGGCAACCGATGCTCCGATATTCCATTTGAAATCACCTTTAACAATAGCCGCGTAATTAACACCGAGTTCGTAACCTGTATTTATAGCCGAGGCAGCATTTTTATACAAATAATCCGCGCCATAAGCGGCAGAAACCGAAACAGGCATAATCAGATTATGATTTAAAGAACGGTAAATATCGGCAGTAATATCCAAACGGTGATTGAAGAAAGAAGCGTCAATACCAAAGTTAAGCGTATTTTTTGTTTCAGGAATAATTTTGGTATTAGGAACACCGGCAAGCGTAAGTCCTGACAGTTCACGATAAACCTTGTTGATGTAATAATACTTACTTAACGATGACGAAAAACGACTATTACCGCTTACCGCATATTCCGCACGAACATTGAGTTTATTAATAAAATCAACATCGTATAAAACCGAGTTTACTGCGTTCCAAACAATATTTATTGCCGGATAAAACTGGAAAAGTGGCGCATCGACACCCGTAGCCGACGATGCATCCAAAGAGCCGGTTAATCCTACCCCTAAAATCCCTTTGTAATCGTATTTAACCACCGTATTAAAATTCAGCCAATTCCACGCATGATTGTAACCAAAGTAATTACGACTTATAGAATTTACATAACCCAGCGTTTTGTAAAAATCGTTGGCGGTGTTGTAACCGGTTCCGGCATCGTACTCGGTATAGTTACTTGAAAGCTGGAAACCTGCGGTAGCATCAATTTTATGAATATGGTTAAATGTTTTTTGGTAGTTCGCATTTACATTAAAATAATTATTAAACGTAAATCCCTGCGCTGAACGTACCGTATTGTTTGCAAGCTGATAGAATAGCGGCATAATACTTTTCTCGGTTACACCCGGCAAAAACATATTCTGACGGGAATAATTATAATACAATCCGAGCATTCCGTTCAGGCTGAAGTTTTCGTTCAACTTATAATTTAACCCACCATTGATATGAATATCATAATCGTGCTGATTTCCCTTTACTACATTTACAAGCGCCAGTGGATTGCTTACCATATTGTTCTCAATAAGTGAACCTGAGGCATCTCTTATCGGAGCAAAATCCGGTAAAAGATTATTATCGGCATCTTTCTTGTAAGGAGAAAAAATGGGTCCTTTCTTCATAGCTGCAAGCATAGGGTTTGACTCTGACATCATTCCCTGTTCCTGAACATTATAATTCATATATGCCATCGAAATTGATGAATAAAAGCTGATTTTACGACTGAGGTTCACATCGGAATTCAAACGGGCATAGTATTTTGAGAATCCTGTATTTTTCAACTGACCGCCTTTATTTTTATAACCAATGGAAACATCATATTTTGCAATAGCATCGCCACCTTTAATTTTAAGTACGTTATCGGTAGTTAAACCGGGAGCGTAAATATAACTTTGCCAATCTGTATTATTGTTGTACAAATACTTGTAATAATATCCCGGATCATCAACAAGGAATGGAAAATTATTTAGTACAGTTGCCATATCATCGTATTTGGTTAGGGCAACATTGCCGGTGTAGCTTTTAAAATCGGTAACGCCCATAACCGGAAGTCGCGATTGGTTGGCATCAAACCCCAATTCAGTGGTAAATTCAACTTTTGTATCGAGGTCGGTAGCTTTATCGGTTTCGATAAGAATAACACCGTTTGAACCAAGTGAGCCATAAAGTGATGCTTCAGCGCCCTTTAAAACCGTAATATTACTCACATCCTTTGGATTTAAAAAACTCAGAATATTTCTGGAAAATCCACCGATAATCCCTGATTCATTCATATCGGGCATATAAGGAATTCCGTTTACAACTATGAGCGGACTTGAAGATGCTGTAAATGAAGAAGCACCTCTGATATTGAAAAAACTTCCTTCGCCGGGCATTCCGCTTTTGCCGATAATTTCAACTCCTGGAATCAGGGACAGCACCTGTTCGGTTTCGGTAACAGCTCCGCCAATATTACTTTTCTGAACCGAATAGAGGTTGGTTTGTTTATTCATATTATTTACTGCTCCTTTAAAAGGTAACAATACATTATTAGAATAAGATTTTTTATCCAAAGGAATCAAAAATATTCTTATTGATTTTGCAGGCGTTACCACTTGTGATGCAGTGTAATATCCGGGAAACGAAACTGTAATCTGCGCTCCCTCAATATCGGTTTGAACCGAGAACTTTCCCTGAGCATCGGTAACAACCGATGATGTTTTGCCGGTAATGTTTACCGAGGCTCCTTCAACAGGCAAATTCTTGAAGGGGTCGATAACAACACCTTCAATAGTTGAACGCTGATTTTGTGAAGCAAGCCAAGCTATATTCAGAAAGGCAAACAAGCAAAAAATGCACAATTTTATTTTATTCATATCGGAATGATAATGTAAACGTTTTAATAATTATTGGCAGTTGGTTTTAATGACCAATGATAAATCTGCATAACTTTTTTTGCACCTGCCGATTCAAGTTTGTTAAATTCCACTTTAATTTTAAACGATGCCATTCCATCGCCGGGAATTGTAACTACTCCTACAAGACCTCCAAGTCCATCCCATTTTGCAATTCCGCTTACAGGATCGCGATCTTTCTCGGTTTCAGTTACACGGTCATAGTTCCATGGTGTTGACAAACTTGCCTGAATATTCGATGAAATCAGTTTATCATTAAAATAAATATTTACGTAAGGATGCGCTGAACTGCGGAAACCCATATAAAAGTTATATTCACCTGCGGGTACTTCCATTACTCTGGTTCTGTATTTCCCATCTTCGGGATTAACATATCTTTCGAGTGGCGGAAATTCTACCGAAAATTCATCGGTAGATTCAGCATTACCGGTAAGTTGCAATAAAACATAATTTGGCAAAACAGAGGTTTTAGGAGTAGCATCGCCTACAAAAATCTCAGGATTTTTAGCCAAACCTTTAAATACATACAAATCGCCTTCCTGTGGATAAAGATTTTCCTGATATTCCCAGTAATGCACAAGCGATTTAATTCTGCTGATAATTACATTATTGGGTATTTTTACTTTTGTCATGTTATACACCACTCCGTTGCTCATGTATTCAGGATTTTGCATATCAACCAACTGAATACCTGGACGCCATACGCGGTTGTATGCCGATTTTATATCAGCAGTTCCCAGTGAGGTAATTTCACCATTATAAAACATTGCCTCTTTAATCCATTTAAGTGCGAGCGCAGAGTCAGCTTTTTCAACTGTTTTCCCCATTTTTTTGTAAGTATCGGTAAGCGTTTGCATGCAATTATGAATTACCGCGTTGGATGGTAAAAACACTGTGAACTGTTTAAACTCTGAGTTGAACTGAGCAGTTTCAAAAATCGGGTTATAAATATAAAATAAAGAGTCATAAACAGTATTCCCTTCTTTATCCACTCCGATAGGAATCGAGTTTGCTTTATCAAATTTCTCAACATTGTACTTAAAAATTGAATCCCGAATGAGCGAATAATTGCTGTCGAGTCCTTTCAGATAATCGTATATATTCACGCGAGATTTCATCAGTCGTGAAATTTCATGAACAACTCCGTTTTTCAGTTTTACCGATTTCAGAATTTGGGAAGCGTTTGCATAAACTTTATTGTCGTTTACTGAAATCTGGAAATAAATTCCATTCAGCGAGCGAATGCGTAATCCGTTTTTAAGATCGGTAGGGATAAACGGCAAATAATTGAGGTGATACTTCATTCGGAGTGTGTCGTGAGGCAGAACATTTGACACATTCATTGAATCGTTACAAACAGTCCAGACAGTAATCTGATGATCTTTATTGAGTTCATCTTCCAAACCATTTGTTTTCAACATATTGGTAAATTGAGAATATTCGGGATGAGTGTTGAGATATTCCAACACAGTCATTTCAGGTATTTCTTCCAATCCTGATTTTCCATAGTATTCGTCCCATTTATCGTTACATGATACAATAGCAAAAGTTATTGTAAGAATCAGAGTATATTTCAGAAACGATGAAATATTGATTACTCCCGGTCCGGGTTGAAAAAAGTGTATAAGCTTCCTGCTTGACTTTTCCCGATTTTGGAAATTTTCAGTAGTTTTCATATTGATAATTATTTATATTTAAATACTTATGGCGTAAAAGTCAGACAGTCGAGGTCCGAAGCAAAATTATCAGCTGCCAAAATTCTCACTTTATGAGTTGTAGTAACAGGAAAAGTTATAGTTCCAAATTGAGTTTTCAGAAATTGATTGGCTGTTTTTGAAGCGCCGCGCGTAGCAACCTGAGTTCCAACATAAGCGCCATCAATAATAAACCATATTTTACCCTGTGCTTCAGCTGCAAGTGGATTATAATGTTCTATGGTAACTTTGTAAGTTCCTGCAACAATAGTGGGTGTTGTCATTTCAACCCAGCCATAAGTTCCCAAATTAATGCGTAAATAATCATAATTTACTGCTTTGTACGGAACTACATCATTCTTATTTGCTATTACATAATACAAACCCGGTTTTGATTCGGGCACCGAAAGCCATTTATAACATGTGGCTACATCGGTTAATAACTGGTAAGCGTAAGTGCTTGTCAGCCCCGAAGTACGATAACGCGGTAAAGTAGAAGCTAAAACAGAATAATCGGTAAGTTCCCATTGCACTGTAGTAGGTTTTGGAGATTCTACCGGCATAATTCCATTTACTACATGTAATATACCATTTTTACAATTTCGGTTGATAATTAAAAGCTTAGTCCCTGTTTTTAATGTTGTGTTATAGTTGAGGTATAAAGTTTTATTCACTTCCGACACATTTACAAGCTGATTTGGAGCCATTGTAGCATAGTTTCGTGTTCTTTTGGTATCGGTAATTTCAAATGCTGATAATGTTGCATAAGATAATTGTTGATTAATTAAATGATATGCAACATACTTGTTCAGTTCATTATTTGGTGATGTATAATCGGTTTCAGCTTTCAGGTAATTTACAAGACCTTGCAAATCGTTGATACCGACAGCAGCAAAGACACTATCGGGGACAGCAAAAACGGTGTAACGATATTTGTAGGTTACATTATTTATCACCACATTTACTGTATTCAATTTATCACCGTAACCGGCAGCATCAACGGCAGCTCTGAAAACCGAGAATTTGCCATCCTGCAATTTTTCACGAAGAGTTTGAGTAACCGGAGTAAGAACATTGTTGATTATATGAATATAGGCGTTATTGGTTTTTACGGTTTTCGTAACTTGTGCCTCGAGGTTAACAATAATCTGACCTCCATTTTGGTTGAATGTAGTAGCCAGATAATCGCCCGATGCCGTGGAATCGGGAATAACTCCTTCATCGAAACCTACGGCGCTATACAATGCACCATTTATGGTATGATACTTTACAAGATTTTTTGCAACATCAACAGGTAAATCACTGACTTTTTGCTTCCCTGCCGTAGATAAATACACTTTCATGGCATTATTATCAGGAACAAAACAAGTAAAGCTACCGGCTAAATTCAACGAATTGTATAATCCGGTATGTTTGAGCAATTCAACCCAAAGCGAGAGTTGAAGTGAATCGGTTTTTTCCATAAACGAAGCAGCTGGAAGAACATTTGTATCTTTTATCAGCGTTGCATCATCAATGTACGGATCGACACAGGAAAAAAGTAATAATCCTGACAGTATTACAATTATAAATTTGAGTTTTTTCATTTTTTCTTTCCTTTCCGATTTTTTTTAATTTCCAAGATTAGCATAATACGGATTCTGAACTAATAGTTTATTCGTATTCAGTTCGTCGGTATGTATTGGTAAATACCAGGCGTTCGGATCCTGAAGAATAGCACGTATCATAGCCGAATTGCTTGCAGAAGCTACCTGAAGCACACCATCAATAAAAAGTTCTTTAAATCCGGGATTTGTACGAGTACCAACGCGCAACAAATCGAACCAGTTTTTTCCTTCTGCAAAGAACTCTCGCTGGCGTTCTTCCAACAAAATCTGTATCAAACCAAGTTGTTCTGAACTTCCGAGCGTAGGAGCAATACCTGCTCTGTTTCTGACAATATTTATCAAATCAAGTCCATTTCGCATACTCAGTGAATCGCCCTTCATTATATGCGCTTCAGCCTGCATCAAATATACATCAGCCAACCTGTAAATAATGAAATTCTGATCGTTCTGCAAACTTGTATTTCGCAAAGTAGTGGATGTGGCATTAATTCCTGAATATTTCCATATATATCCTGAACTGTTGTACGAAGCATTCAAACCTCGCTTGTCTCCTGCATTACTTTCGAAGAGTGTTTGTTGATAAGGCGAAATATAATAGTACTTATTAGTATAAAACCATGTAATGAAAGAGTTTGTTTGATTCAGTCCATAACTATACTGAATTTCTAAGATACTTTCGTTACTATTTCCGGGATAGTAATTCAGAAACCAGTTAGCACCACTTATTAGCCCGACCTGACCTGAATTGATTACCGACTGGCAGGCATTTATCGCGCCATCGTAATTACCCAGCCATAGATTTATATCAGCTATCAGAGAATAAATCGACCATTTTGTCGATCTACCCTTCGTTTCTACCGGATTCGTTGCATCAATTTCAGGGAATCTGGTTTTCGCAGCTTCGATGGAATTTTCCAGATCGACAAGACACTCCTGCAAAATCAGTTCACCTTTTGTTTGCCCTACATCATAAGGAGCTGTATCGTCAACATAAGGTTCTTTTACAAACGGAACATCTTTCCATAATCTTACTAAATAGAAATAAGCAAGCGATCTTAAAAAATATGCTTCGGACATATATGAATTTCGCACATTTTCGTTAAATGATGCATCCTCAACTTTAGGTGCATATTTAATTACTGAATTTGCCAGATTTATAATCTTGTAAAGTCTTTCCCAACTTGCAAGTTCATTGGTAGCAAGAATATCGAACTGACGCAATTTTTGAGCGGCAAGTTGTCCGGACGTTCCCGTAGCGCTGAAATACAAACCGTTTCCACGGGCTTCGCCCCATAAAAACAAATATTCCTGTGCTTCGCGCAATTTTACATATCCCGCACCAAGAAATGCTTCCACTTCTTCTTTGGTTTTCCAGTATTGAACAGCACTCTGATTATTCTCAGGAAATACTGTCAGATAATCTTCGCACGAAACTGCAAAGAATAAAACAAAAATCAGTAATATGTTTGAAAATTTTAGTTTCATGGCCTCTTACAAATTAAGATTTAAACCTAAAGCAAAACGTAATGGTTTTGGTGTTGATGCATTATCGATATACATTGGATAAAGTCTGTCAATAAATGACAAACCGATTTCAGGATCCTGACCTTTGTAACCGGTGAAAGTGAGCAAATCGTAACCGGTGGCATACACCTGTAATTTGCGAATATGAAGTTTTTCAGCTACTTTTTTAGGCAAATCATATTTTAACGTAAGCGTTTTCATACGCAGGAACGATGCATCTTCAAGATAACGGTCGGAACCAAGGTTATTGTAACCTCTGTTATACAATGCGCGCGGAATTTCAGTATCGTCGCCCTCATGTCTCCATCTACGCAAAACGGCTGTACTTTGATTATCTTTTCCGTACATATACTCATTATTCATACGCACACGGTTGATAACCTTTTGTCCGGCACGTCCGTGGAAAGTTGCCACCAATCCAATGGTTTTATATGTAAGGTTCAATCCGAAACCACCAATAAACAATGGATTTGAATTTCCGATATATACAATATCATATTTATTGATAACTCCGTCGTTATTAACATCGAGGTATTTTGCATCTCCAGGATAAACCTTCACAGTACCGTTACGCATTACCACAGGTTTGTCGTTAATGTCGTAAATAGTGTTTCCACCGCCATCAATCGCATAAGTTTCCTGTGTATTTTGATAAACCCCAAGATATTTATATCCGTAAAACGAACCTAAAGGCTGACCGGCAGTAAATTTATAAGCATAATTTTTATTGCCGAAAGTATAATTCAGGTCCTGCTTGTTCGATGGCAGTTCAAGAATTTCGTTAAAATTTTGCGAAATATTAAAGTTCACATTCAAACGCCAGTCTTTTTTTCGCAATACTTGTTGGTCTATTGTAAGCTCCCAACCTTTGTTCTGCATTTTTCCCGAATTAAGGTAGCGCACTGTTGGGAAACCTGTAGTAGAGGGAATGGTTACATCGCGCTGCAACATATTGTCTGTAACTTTATCGTACAAATCAAGCGTCAAATTCAGTTTATTATCGAAAAATCCGAAATCAATCCCGATATTCGATTGGGTGATAATTTCGTAACCGATATTGTCGAGCTGAATAGAAACAGGTTGAATAGCTGACATATATCCATATCCCGGAATGATAGCGCTAAGAGAACCAATATAAGGAGCCGAACCTGATGGCGAATTTGCGCTTTGTCCCCAGTTGAGCCTTATTTTTCCGAGTGAAAGAAATTTGTATTTATCAAAAATTCCCTCATCGCCAAATATCCAGGCTACACCCACCGTTGGGAAACCGCCCCAGCGTTTTTTGGGTGAAAGACTTGAACTTGCTTCAACACGATAACCTGCATTGAGTATATATCGGTCTCTGAATGCATATTGAGAATTGAATAAACCACCCATGCTACGATAAATCACATTACCTGAACCGCCTGAATAGTTTCTTGTGTTACTGCCAATAATTGGGTCAATAAGTCCGACACTTGCATTACCTGTAGTAGAGCTGGCATAAGACGAGTTGTTCTGATCGGTAGTTTGCCAAACACCACTTATGAGCAATTTGTTGTTTTCGTCGAACGAACGGTTAAAAATCAACCTGTTTTCAGTCGTCAGATAAAGCACATCGGAACCACCATCGGAACTAATACCTGTGTATTTACTTATAAATGATTCACCGGTTACATTTTGTGGTAGATATTTTTCGGTTTTATTCATATTGGTCTGAAAACCTACAATTCCGTAATAATCCAGACTTTTGGCAATTTTGTAATGCAGATTGAAAATCATTAAACTTGAAACAGCTGTATTTCGGTTCAAAGCTTCATTTACAAGTGCAACAGGATTATAGATTCCGCTGTTCGAAGCAAAACTTCCCTGAAAATAAGTATAAGGTGTGAAATATTCTTTTGTAGGTTTTCCATCATCGCCAATAATGTAAGGACTCATGTTGGGCATTTTGGTAAGCGCTTGTCCACGTACCGACGAATTCAGATAACCATCGGAGTAAGTGGCATTTCTTATACCGCGTGTAAAACTGTAATTGGTAGAAATATCCAACCTGTCGGAAAATTTATACTGCATGTTAAATTTAGCGCTGAAGCGCTCAAATGCGGTACCAATTGTTGTTCCTTCTTCGGTAAGCCGTCCGATTGATAAACGATAATCGGCTTTTTCGCCACCGCCCGAAAGTGAGAAATTATTATCGAACGACATACCATTTTGTGAAATTTGCTGTAACCAGTTTACATTCTGATTGTATTCGTCGAAATAAACCCAGTTCGGGTCGAAACCAATTTCTTTGGTGTTATAAAGCAATTCAAGATAGGTATTTGCTTCACTCGTTCCCTGACCAATATCGTTTACCGAATTCCAAATTGCATCCTGCATCATCGAAATATATTGGTTTGCATAAAGCATTGGGATGGAACTTCCTTCCTTTCTGAATTCGTATTTACTTGAATAGGTAAAAGACATACGACCTTTAGAACCTTTTTTGGTAGTAATAAGCAGTACACCATTAGCGCCCTTCGAGCCCCAAACGGCTGTTGCAGCAGCATCTTTCAATACCTCAATGCTTAAAATATCCATTGGGGAAATGTTCAGCAACTGACTGTAATCGTCGGAATTGGCAGTTGAAAAATTAAAATCAGACGAAACATCAACCGGCATTGGCACACCATCGAGTACAAAAAGCGGGTTCGAATTTGCGTTAAGCGAAGATGTTCCACGGATACGTATTGAACTACCCGATCCAGGGTCAGCACCCGTAAGAATGTCAACATTGGCAAGCGCTCCCTGTAAAGCTTCAGTTACGTTTGTTACGCCTGCTGTTTCAATTCCTTCCATTGTAACTTTTTGAACAGCCGAAACTCTTTCGCGCGGAGTTTGTCCCAGCGCATTTCGTTCAACTCTTTGCGCTGTAACTTCCACCATTCCAATCACACGTCCGTCTTCTTCTAATTTTATATCTATTTTCTTTTGACCGGTATATTTAACCGTTTTGGTTTTAAAACCAACAAAAGAATAAACCACCGTAAGATTGTCCACCAAAGGAATACGAAGTCGGTATTCGCCATTGATATCGACAATACAACCACCTAACGAACGGTTTTCGGCGTTCATTACATACACATTAGCGCCAGTAAGAGGCTCACCGTTACCGGCATCTTTCACTGTACCTGTAATAAATATTTGTGCATGTAACATTTGTATTGCCACTAATGCTATTGCAGTAAATATAATTTTTCTGAGGATATTCATATTCGGATAAAATTATTCAGTTTCGAGTAAACCATCAATCAGATAAGCAGCCCCATCGGCGTAAATATAAGGAAAGAACTGGAGTACTTTCACCATTTTTCCTTTTCCATCTTTAATATACAACTGATTATCCTGATCGATAAGCGAGAACTTAACAGCTGCACCTTTAGCATCTACAGCAAATGTTTGGAGTGTTGCCTGAACACCTGTTCCTGAAAAAGGATAATCGAGCAAGCCACTTGAAGTTACATTTACAAAATATCTTTTCAGATAAGAAATTACAGATGTAGCAGGTGTAACCGGAACGCTTCCGTTCATCCAACCTGCATAAATCGCATCATCTTTAGGTATGAAAGCAATAAATCGTTCGCCAAGCAGAAAATTAAATGGAGGCGATGTTTTATCCATACCACCGGCTTGAATTGTATTTTTAAAATAATTGAATTCTACAGGGCTTGCTACCGAAGTAATCATGTTCTTAAACTGATTGGATTCAGGTACAAGTGCCGATGCGTTTTCACCCGACAATGCATAAGCCTGTCCATTCGACCAGTTTCCCAATAATGTAAGTTGAGGAACTTTTGCGGAAACACCCATATTGTAAAGAGACGAAGAATATACTTTTTCACCTTTTACATATATATAGTTGAAGGAATTCATAGTAGAGTAAACAGCTTCATCACCTTTTGACGTTATTAAACGCGTAGCAATATGTCCGCCGGCTAAAGCTTTTTTCTGGTTCACAGACATTGCTATAAATCCGTTGTCGCTATCAATTTGTATTTCCTGTGCACCATATTTTTTAGGATTCAAATTCTGATACTGAATTGAAAGTCCTTCGAGATTTGTGTTCAGTATAATCATTGAATCAGTAGGATAAAAAACCTTAAAGCTATTGGCATCTGAAATAAGTGTTTGAATATATCCGGCATTTTTTGCCATATCCAAAAACATATTGTATTTCGGATTGCGATACATTGGCGCTGTAACTCTTTCGAACATCGGCGGAACCAACAATTTATTCAACCCGTAAAATGAACCATTTACACAAATACTTTTATTTGATGCATCATTACGGTTAAACTGAATAGTAGTTCCGTAAAGACTTTTCAGTTTTCCTGACTCAATTTGCTCAGGGAATAGAATGGAAGAACCAGAGTAAAAGTGATTGATAATGAGCGCGAGCAATGGTTCGAAATTCACTTCGCTGAGCGATGTGTAATAGCCCGACCAATATTGATTGAAAAATGCCTGCATCGATGCATTATCAGGTGCAAACAGATTATATGCGGCATAAGAAAGCAATGCAAGTTGTTTGTAATCCGGAATAGGCCATTCTGAGGCAATAGGAGGCAACTCACTTCCATAAGTCATAATATAAAGTGAATCGCCTTTCCCATATTCAATTGTTGAAGTAGGATCATAAGTAAACGATACAAACCTATCGTAAGCGCTACGGAATAAATCAAATCCCTGCGCCTTTTTCAATGTATTGTAAATGGTTTCGAGCGGTTCAAGTACCTGATCGATAACATACACATAACCATTATCAGTTACAATGGCATATTCCTTTACCGAAGCATTTGATACATTAAAGCCTTGGGTAACTTTCCAGCTTGAATTCGGGTAAAAAAACTCATAATTCGATTTTGCGGCAATCTGATTACTTTCGAAAAAGTTATGCGAAAACACAGGTAAGAATCTTTCCTGATGCAATACTTTACGCTGAGCATTGTTATTTGCAGGGTCAGTTTCGGTAGTAATATCTTCACGACTTTTAGTTCGGAATTTATAGTATATACCTTTCAGTTTATTTTCCGAACTTGAACCTCCGGGTTTATAATCTTCGAAAGCTTCTTTAGTAAAGGAATAATAAACTAAATGATAACCCACAATTTTATTAATATCGGCAAGAGGAATATTTTCAACAGAAGCATATCCATTTTTGGTTAGGAAAACCTGAAATGCCGAATCAGTTGGTGCCATAACGGTTATGATACCTTTACCCTTAACAAGGTCGAGATATGCCGAGCGTTCAACAGCTTTCAGAAACATGGTAAACCCGCCTTTCTGTTCAAGCACTTCCCAGGCGTTACCCTTTAGCCAGTCGGGGCTTTGATAGTATTTTTCAAGCTCGGTTTGGCACGATGCCAAAAAAACCATTAAACCTGAAAAAATCATCAGTAGTTTAAATTTTGTTTTTTTCATATAAATGTATTAATGTACCAATGTTATCAATGTGATAATGTGCCAATAAGTAGGTATCCATATTTAGTTAATACTATTTTTTTGCCCCTAATTACTCCCTTTGGTCATGACCGTTGGTTCCCCTAAAGGGGACTTTTTGCCGAGTAGAAATACTGATTATTTCTGCAATTTTCGGACTTCAGAAGCCCCCTTTAGGGGGTTGGGGGCAGTTGTTAATGAATTTATTATTATATAAACTAATGTCGATTACCTGCTTATAAAAATATGTAATTATTAAAATGAAAAATGTCCCAAAACCATATTTGATTTTCTTAAATTCCTGACTTCTTATAATTTTTCTATTTTCTTATTTTTCAATTTTTCTTAATTACCAATTTCTTATTTTCTTATTTACCTAATTACCAATTTCTTAATTTCTAAATTTCTAATTTTCCCCAATTCTAAAGAAAAATCACGGCAACGGATTTAATCCTTCCCATTGCACGTTCCACTTTCCGTTTTTTGGGAAACCCGGATTTTTACCTTTATTTCCATCCCAACCCGCACACATCATTGCCACAGCAGTGAGTAAACCTCCATTTCCGGGAAGGTAAACTCTTAATCGCGCATCCTGATAGTTGTGTCCGTTAACTAAATATGTATTGGTTCGTTTGTCCATAAGTAAAGCGCCTACAGCTTTTTCAGTATCGCCAAGGCGTGCGGCATTCATGGCGGTCATTGGGAAATCCCAACCCCAGGTTTTTCCCCAATTCCATTTGTCCCAAACCCAGTTAAGGGTATTTTGCATATAATCGGTGCGAATAAGATTATTTTTTGGTAAAATGCCAATTGCACCAAGTACTGCCATGTGATCAGACGTAAAACGAACGTCTATGTAACTGTCAGTAGCCGATTCGGCAGCCAGATAAAGCTTGTCTTTATATGCAAGTGGCGATAATTTATCAATGATTTCATCCCATTGTAAATTACGTTTTTGTCCAAGCCGTTGACGCCATTTTTGTGCCACATTCAAAGCAAAATGCCAGTAAGATAATTCGAAAGGAGGATTTAGAGTAGTTGCTGCCGATAGCGTTTCCTGTGCAGGAATAATTCCTTTCAGCACATATCTGCCCTCCATCATATCATAATCAACAAACGAAGCCATAAATTTGGCTGTTTCATCAATCAGATTCGCATATTTTTTCAGAAAAGCCTCCGAAGGTTTAGCGCGGTAAACCAATTCGGCAAGGTAAATAATATGCGGCTGTTGCCATATTAGAAATGAACCTACTTTTGATGGCGCTTCAATTGCGGATGGATCAGTCATTTTCATCCAACGGGCACCCTGAAATCCTTGCCTGCGGGCAATTTCCTGTGCATTTGGCAAAGCCTGAAAATACCAGTTCAAAGTTTTTTCGAGTAAGTCAGGACGATTCCAAAGCGGAAAATGTGCCTGATGCCACCAAATCATTTCCAAATGAAATTTACCGTACCATGAATTATAAGTCAATCCGGTTTCCTGAGGCGGAGTTGTACCTGCACATTGAACCGCCATTAAATATTGTGATAAAACTACTCTGCGCTCAAGTTCTTTAGCGCGCACATCCTTACATTTCGAAAAATCAACTGCCGCGCCATTTGTCCAGAAATTATTCCATTTCTGCTCAGATAGCATGGATGTTTTAGCAAAAGTTTGTTTTTTTGTTGTTTGAGGCTTCTGTTGTATAAACTCGGCAACAAAAGAAATTTCATCTGATTCAGGTATCAAAATAAAATAATTCTTTCTTTTTTCAACAAAACGCGCGCTCCCTTCCCACTCAATGGAAACATAATATTTGGTATTATCCAACACTCTTTCGAGCAAAACATAATTCGGGGTTTGTTGCAATATTTTTGTACTGTGCAAATGGTCGTTTGTCCAGTTAAGAGCATCATCGCTGTGCCCACCTGTAGGATACGGAAAGCGAAATTTCAAAAACGGATGTTCTTTAGAAACAATCCGAGCTGCAACAGCATCGTACTGGGGGTGGCAGATTGTGGTTACATTTATAGGTTTATCATAATATTTGAAAGAACTTATAATCTGCCCTTTCCACATATCAAGCTGCTGTTTTACATCTTTGATATGTTTAAAATCAGCTTCTCCATCAAAATCGAAACCAATAATACCGAGGTGCAGTCGATGAGGATTTACACGAAACCAATTGGCAGCATCGCTTTGGCGTCCGGGTTCGTTGAACTGTACCGAATACGGTTCTTCCTTACCACGAAAATTATAATTTTTCAGCGTTTCTTTGTGAGTAAAATTATCGGGATTCAGAAAACTGTGCCATCCCCATTGGCTTTGTGTACCTAATGGAATTCCTTTAGAATATTTATCAGGAAAAGTTTGCAATCCGGTTGCATCGGCAGTATAGGCAAATTCGCCATTTCCCACAGTAAATGCAGCAAGCGAATCGAAAGTGTTAACCTGTGGATTATTGCGCAGAACAAGCGCTTTACGATCAATAGAAGGATTTTTTGCAGCAGTGCATACAAATACAACTACCAAAAGCAGCAAATACGTAACTCTTTTCATGGTATCGTCTTTTATTTCGATAAAAGTATTTGCAAATTTAAGGTATGAGGTACACTGAACGTATATAGTGATTGACTTTCGTGCTAAGTATTTTGACAGTGAAAGAAGTCAACTAAAAAAACAGATTCACTTAGGTTTAGAGTTTCAGAGTTTTATGTTCTGAGGTAGAGACAAGGCATGCCTATTCTCTACAGGTTTCAGATTTATTTCTTTTAATTAGCAAAATATGTATTAAAATTAAAGATTTTACAAAGAGTATAAAACTGAATTTCAGGTAATTACTGTTTCTGCATTGGTTTCGCGTCCATAAGAACGATATTCCATTGGTGTGTAGCCTGTAAGTTTTTTAAACAGAGAGAAAAAATGTTCGGTTGAATTATAATCGAGCATGTAAGCAATTTCTTTTACTGAATGTGATGTACCTACAAGTAGTTGTTTTGCTTTACGTAACTTCAATTCCTGAAAATATTTGGCGGGAGCATATCCGGTATAATCTTTAAAAACTTTACGAAACCATGAGTAACTCAAATTTAACCTTTGTGCAAGTTCTTCAGGATCGACGTTTTTAAATACATTTTCGTTCATAATAATTTTTGCCTGCTCAATTTTTTGAGCCACATCGCTATCTTCGAAAATTTTATTCTGTGTTACGGACAGTATAAGCCCTATTATGTGCATAACTATACCACCAAGATATTGTTGGGAAGCAATTTTTTCAGCGCCTGCTATTTCAATGGCTTGCTTGTACAGGTTTACCAGTTCTTCGTTTAATCCTACATCGAGTATCTGATTTTCACGTGTAATAAATGAATTCTCGATAATCGACTCAATGATTGCACCTTCGAAACCTATATAATATTCGTTCCAACCGGTTTCGCTGTCGGGTTTATAGGTATGCCACTGCTCGGGAAAAATTATAAATAATTGCCCTTTACAAATTTGTTTTTGGTTGTATTTGTCGAGTGAAATAGTTCCTTTACCTTTGGTGATATAAACAATTTGATATTCACGCAGCACTCTTCCCTTTTGAGCATTGAAAAAATATCCGCTTGGATGTTCGCTCAGTGGATACGGACTATTAGGCTGTATGCACTGAAAACCCACAGTATTGACTGAGAGACCAAATTTTCGATCCTTATCGTTTACAATAAGATATTTAAATTCAACTCCTGAATTATTGCAGTTCATTGCCCGTGTGTAATTTAAAAGTATTATTACACAAAGCTAAACTATTTTTTCAAAATTGTACAATATTTTTTGTGTTATTTGAATTTTTCAGATTTTTCTGAAATTCTATCGAAAAAAAACACCGAGATTTCATTTAATAAATGATAACTACTATGCCCCCCAACCCCCTAAAGGGGGAGTTTTGGAGCAATAATCAACATTTACGCGCTTACATTTTGTAGTTCTCTTGTGAAAATTACATTTTTTTCTCTGCAATTTTTCTGAAAGAGCTAAAAGAAGCACTTCTTGAAGCCCTGAATTGTTTCATTAAATAATTAGCGAGCATATTGTTTATATACTTAAACAGTGAGATTATTTTTTCTTCATTACAATTTTATCATATTGATCTTCAGCTTTAATTTCCGTATAGCGTGGCGCATCTATCATTTCAACAAGCGCACGTAAAACAGGACCTTCGCCCATTGGGTCGTTTTCCTGCGTGGGTCGGTTATAATAATATTGTAACGAAGGCATTATTCCGGTACCTACGCAAATTGAAGTTACATCGCCTTCCGGAGTAATTTTTTTCATCATACCTCTTAATCCCTGTTCGGCAACATAAATAAAATCGGGGTGCAACCAACCGTTTTTTACACCGCGGGCAATACCGAAAGTAAACATGGCTGTTCCTGTAATTTCTTCGTACGAATCAACTTTATCAAGTACCTGATGCCAAAGTCCGTTTGCACCCTGATAACGCGCAACACCTGTAGCCTGCATTTTAAAGTTTTGAATCACTTTTTCGCGCAGTGGATGTTTTTTTGGCATATATGTGAGTAAATCGGCTGTTGCCATAAACACCCATCCATTGGCGCGACTCCAATGAGCTACTCCATGTTCTTTATTATCTGTATGATAGCAATGATAATAAAGTTGCATTTCCGGTCGCCACAGGTATTTGGTATAGTTGAGAATTTGTTTAGCGGCATCGGTAAAATACTTATTATCGCCGGTGAAGCTTCCCATACGCGCCAAAAAAGAAATAGCCATAAAAGCATCGTCAGCCCAAATGGTATTTACATGTGGCCAAATGCGTGCAATTGTTCCATCTTTCAGTCGCGGTTCAGCATAGTTTAAGTGGTCGGCAGTTTCGTTAATATAAGATAGAAAAGCATCGCTGGGATATTTTTTCTGAACTTCAATAAGGCTTGCTCCCATTGGTCCGTTATCGTCGAGGCGTTTTGCACGGAAAATCATGTGCCAACTAACGTTTCGCACACCCATCCAACCCGACTTTTCCTTTACCTGATCGTAAAGCTGACGAAAATAATCGAGATTTCCCTCATTGAAAACAAAATTCATGTTTTTAAGTACAAAGTCTTCGTATTCCTTTTTGCCTGATTTTTGGGCAAGTTCCATCATTGCTATATTGGTTACACCGTTGGTATAATGCCACTGATTATAAACCGACTGCACTGTCATATCCTGTGTAAGCGGAACATTTTTAAGCGAGGTATAAACTTCTCGTGTTTTTTTATTCTGAAAAGTATAAGTGGTAGATTGCAAAATCCGATCGGCGATTTTGCGTGCAGTTTGTTCTGCTACAGGGTTTTGAGCGCTTAGCCCAAATTCAGAACTTATCAAAACAGTGAAAATAATGAATAACTTTGACACAACTCTTTTCATAAAAAATTGATTTTAAAAACAAAAAATAATGAAGTTAAATTATACTTTTTCAAAGATAAATATTATGATAGAACAGTCAAAAAATATTGCATAAATGTACAAAAATCAGTATTAAAATACATGAAAAGAGAGTCGGGGAAAATTCAAACAATTTTGCATTTCAGTCTTCCACGAAATATTCTTTCGGCCAGTTGTAACTTCCGGGCTTAATTATTAACTCTAAATTATCTCTATCGAGCGATTTTAGCAAAACCACTCCGGGAGCTAATTCTGCTTCTGGCTCAAAATTCCGCAATTCGAGTTTCAAAAAAATATCGAAAGCAGTGGCTCCACCATCGATAAAAACATAGCGAGCATCTAATTTATCGAGTAAAACACAGGTGATATCAGAAATTACATTTTTAACCTTTACTGGATTTAAAACCTGTTTTTTTTGCTGATAATCAACATAAACAATCAGTTTTTTAGTATTTTGCTGATATTGATTTATCAATTGTGAACAGTAATTATCAAATTCGTTTTTGTCCGTTTTTTCAGAAAATAATTTGTGCGGAATGGCAGAAACAGGACAATTTCTTTGCGACATCCAAGCTCTGAAATCATTGCCTGAAGGATGCGTGCTGCCGGAAATAAACAGAAAATTATTCTTAAAAATAGGCTTATTAATATTTTGCTCCTGCTTTTTCAAACCAAATTTCCTGATCAACAATTGTTCAGAAAACGCTGCGCTTCCGCAGGCTAACATTTCAAAGGTACATGATGAAGCAATTTCAGCTAATTTATCTACTGAAGCACAATCGGAAATCAGTATTTCAGGAAAATTCTTTAGAGTTGCTTTTGAAGTACGATTTTTTAAAAGTTCATGCACCGATGAAGAAAAAGCCGGAAAATCGGGATCGGCAGCAAAACCTGTTTCGTGAAGGTGATTATCGCCAATAAAATAAATACCGTTTTTAATACATCTTCCGGTAGCCGGATTTGTAGGTTGCAGTAAAACAGATTTTTTTTTAAAAACATCTGCCAATGCAAACATTTCTGTGAGCACATAACCACGTAGCACCGAATCACACTTTTTAAAAATAAAATCTATACCACTCTGATTTTTTATTTTCAAAGCAAGTGTTTTGTGAATCTGAAACGCTTCTTCTTCGCTCACCGAGCGACTGTCGGTAACAACAATTCTAACATCAGCATCCCCAGGTAAATCATTGATACCAAATGAAACTTTCAGCCCGTAACGCAAACAGACACCGGCAATTTCAGCAGCGCCGGTAATGTCGTCGGATAGGACAAGAAACCTCACACTGACCCTCTCCAAAGGAGATGGAAAAGGTTTTAAATTTGAAGGTAAATTATTATTCGACGTTTGTATTAAGTTACCTTGATTCATTATTTTTTAACTTTTCTATTACCATTTTTCGTAAGTGGCTTTTCTTCCATAAGAGTAACCACTTAACATCCCCTTAAGGAGTTAGGGGTTCTATTTTTTGCCATCAATATTGCATAATCGAGCGCCACCATCATGGCATCGGCTGAGGCTATTCCTTTTCCGGCAATTTCAAAAGCAGTTCCATGATCCACTGAAGTACGGATTATGGGCAAACCAAGCGTAATGTTTACTCCTTTTACACTTTTCATGGTTTGTTTTTCATTGTCCCACTTGAAACCTTCCAGTTTAAACGGAATATGCCCCTGGTCGTGATACATTGCCACACAACCATCGTATTTTCCCTGCACGGCTTTTACAAACATGGTATCGGGCGGAACAGGTCCTTCAACAATAAATCCATTTCGGTTTGCTTCCTCAATTGCGGGAATAATTTCGTTTATTTCTTCATCGCCAAACAAACCATTTTCGCCGGCATGTGGGTTTAATCCGGCAACTGCAATACGTGACTGTGGAATTCCAAATTGTTTACAGGCATTATCGAGTAAGGAAATAACTTCCAAAACGCGTTCTTTTTTGCAAAAATCGCAAGCGCGACGCAACGAAACATGCGTAGTAACGTGAATTACGCGCAGATTTTCATCAGCAAGTAACATGGCATATTTCGAAGTATTGGTGTAATGCGCATATATTTCCGTATGGCCGGAAAAATGATGTCCGGCTTTGTGAATGGATTCTTTATTGATTGGTGCAGTAACTGTTGCATCAACTTCATTTGCCAAAGCAAGTTCAATAACCTTTCGTACTGCTTCGAAAGCAGCATTGCCGGCCATAGCCGAAACTACTCCGGGTTGCAATTTGTTCATGTTTACATTTCTCAAATCGTAAACATCTACTGTTCCGAATTGAAATTTTGCTTCTTTTACCGAGCTAACAGCATTTATGTTTAATCCTGAAATCAATAAATCAGAAGTTTGTTGCATTACGCTTGCATCGCCCACAACAATCGGTTTGCATCTTTCGTATACATTTTTATTTTGTAATGCTTTGATGCAAATTTCAGGTCCGATTCCTGCAGGATCGCCCATCGAGATGGCTATAATAGTTGGTTTTATGTTCATTGTTTATCGGTTTATCAGTTTATAGAGTTTATCAGTTTATAAAGTTTGTCAGTTTATAAAGTTTATTGGGTTATTGAGTTTTTAAATTATCTTTTTGCTTTTGGAGATAAGATATATATCCATTAAGGATTCTAATGCATAATTCAATATCTTGTCTGAATTCTGAAAGTTTTTCATCAGAAATATATTTTTCATCGAAAGCACATATTAAATGATCCAAAATTTCCGACAAAGATCCTTTAGCATGTCTGCAAAATTGAATATTTTCCTGATAATGAAATCTGCCATGACCTTCAGCTATATTTGCAGTAGTAGATCTGCTTGCACGAATTAGTTGATCTGACATTCTAAACTTCTCTTCATGAGGTAAAGATTTCACTAAAGTTGAAACTTTTAATCTTAAATTTCTACAAGCTTTCCAAGCTTCCAAACTCTCAAAATTTGTTGCCATAATCTATCTTCAAAGTAATAATTTGTAAAAAAACAAAATAAGCACAATAAACTTTAAACCCTATAAACTTTATAAACTCTATGAACTCTATAAACTTTATAAACTGATGAACTCCATAAACTCTATGAACTTTATAAACTCTATAAACTCTATAAACTTTATAAACTCCAGGAATCTACATCAACGTCCTGTATATCCCAATCGCATCTTCCTTTGTCATAGGTCGGGGACAATTATTCAACAAACGGGTTGTGTTCATGGCTATTTGAGCAAGTTCGGGCAAATCGTTTTCAGTTATACCGAGTTCCTGCAAATTAGATGGAATATTCAATTTTCCTGATAATTCTTCGATAAATACAATTCCTGCCAATGCTGTTTCGTAAGTTGTTGATTTTGGTTTTATGCCCATGGCGATGGCAATTTCAGCATGTTTTTGGGGCAATGTTTCAATATTATATCGCATTACTGCGGGCAACAAAACTGCATTTGCCAACCCGTGCGTAATATAAAATTTCCCGCCCAAGCCATACGACAAACAATGTACTCCATGTGTGTTTACCGGACCTAAAACCAAACCTCCATACATTGAACCAAGCGCCATTGCCGATCGTGCCTCGATATCAGAACCATCATTATATGCTTTCAGCAAATTTTTAGCGATAAGTTCAATCCCTTTCAACGCGTAAAAATCGACAGTTGGGTGCGAAAATTTGTTTGTATAAGCTTCGATGCAATGACAAAGTGCATCCATACCAGTTTCTGCCGTGAATTTTGGAGGTAATCCGGCAGTCATTATCGGGTCGATATATGCAGCATCGGCTAATAAAGCCGGACTAACGATGCCACTTTTTGCCTGTGTTGCTTCGTTTAGCAATATGGCAATGGGTGAAACTTCGCTGCCTGTACCCGATGTGGTTGGAATACAAATGAGTTTCTTCATTCTTTTTTGCAAAAGGTTTACGCCCACAACATCAGTATAATTCTGTATGTTACCGGTCATTGCAGCCAACAATTTTGCCAAATCGAGAACACTTCCGCCTCCAACGCCAATCACACAATCGGGATTGAAAGCTTCGGATTGTGCCAATAAAATATCTAATTGATTAAAAGTTGGCTCACCGGGAAATGTATAGGGTATTACCAAAAATTCTTTGTCTGAATTTTTTAAATCAGAAATTATGTTTTGAAATAAAATAAAAACCGGCTCGGCAATCAATAATAATATTTTATTTGATTCCGCAACAACAGCATCATCTTTTATTTTTTCGATAGATTTTTCTCCGA
Organism: uncultured Paludibacter sp.; assembly: GCA_964405245.1. Classification (GTDB taxonomy): domain Bacteria; phylum Bacteroidota; class Bacteroidia; order Bacteroidales; family Paludibacteraceae; genus Paludibacter. The sequence goes on along the minus strand of CAYONE010000006.1, from coordinate 56,984 downwards.
AAATTATTCTTTGTGGTTGCAAAAGGGTAATGTTATTCATTGTTATTTTTTTGTCAGCCCCCCAACCCCCTAAAGGGGGAGTTTTGGAGCATTGTTCGGGGTTAATATGTACTTAGAATCGGATTATAATTTTCATAAAAAGAACAGACGAATTTTAACGCATAAATATTGATAGTTGCTCCTATACTCCCCTTTTAGGGGTTGGGGGGGCTGATGTTTTGGGGTTTGATTAGCAACATTTTTCTTTTTATGAACATACTCATTTTGCTTTCTTTGTAAAATAACCGTATATAGTAAGTTCTTTGTTAGCACGTTCTGATTTGAAAAAGAAACTTGCAACATAACCAATTACCAACACGATAAGATGGCTATAAACTCCCAGCATATATTTATGATGCGGAAAGTTGAATTTTCCTAAATCGAGAATAATTGTGTCGTTAATTTTAGTAGTTGTAAGTATTGCATAAGCGGTAAAAGCTATGCAAACTCCTATACCAATGTTCAATCCCTGTCGATTTGCTCTTGAAGAAAATAAACCCAAAAGGAAAATTCCTACAATCCCGGCGGAGAAAATGGCATACAATTCGAAAACTACACCCAAAACGCCTTCGCCATCCCAAGCGGCATAAAGCAGCGCCACAAAAGTCATGGCAACGCCCGAAGCAAATACAAGCCAGCGACCCATATTAAGTTTTTGTTTATCGGTAGTATTTTTTCGGAATCGCTGATAAAAATCGGCAACGCCAATGGCAGCAAGGCAATTCATATCCGAATCGAGACTTGAAACCGCGGCAGCCACAAGGGCTGCAAGCACCAATCCTACAGCTCCCACCGGCAATTGCGTTCCGATAAAGTACGGGAAAACCTGATCAGCTTTCATTCCTTCTGGAAGTACTGCGCTTCCTGAATTATAAAACACAAACAAAAGCGCTCCGATAAACATAAACAACGTCCAAACCGGCACGCTCATCAAAACACCAATGTAAGCAGCTTTTTTTGCAGCTTTGTCGTTTTTTGCAGTAAGATAACGCTGAACAATAGTTTGGTCGGTTCCGTATTTTTGTAACGCATAAAAAGCGCCGTTAATCACCATTACCCAGAAAGTCAACTCAGCCAGACTAAAGTTATACGGGCCAAAATCTATTTTTTTCATCGTAAGCGCTTCGCTTACCAAATATGCCGGGCCTCCCTCCGGACGGAAAAGCAGAATTCCCACACAAAGCAATCCGCCTCCTACAAGCAGAATTCCCTGAATTACATCCATCCAAATTACTGCTTCGATACCACCGAGTAAGGTAAGTAAAATGATGGCTAATCCTAAAAAAACTATTAACCAAACAACAGAAACTCCCATAAGACTTGCCAATGCCAAACTTACCAAATAGAGTACCGTTCCCATTTTTGAGAAATGTGTAAGAATAAAGGCAACCGAAGTGTACATGCGGGCAAAAAGTCCGAAACGGCGTTCGAAATACTCATACGTGCTGAGTTTTATTACTTTTCGGAATAATGGAACTATAACCCAAATAAGCCCGAGCAAAACCACAGGAACCATTAAACCCTGTACCAGCAAAATCCAGTTCGATTTATATGCCGCAGCCGGATAAGCTAAAAAAGTTACACTGCTTATTAGTGTTGCAAAAATGGATATACCAATTGCCCAGGCAGGAATATTGCCACTACCCGCAAAATAATGCGTCGAACTTTTTTGCCTGCGGGCAAAATAAATCCCTGCACCTATTGTAAAAAGTACGGAAATTAGTACGATTGTTATATCTATCCAGTGAATTGAGTTTGTCATAAAAGCCTGTAGTTCATAAAGTTTGTAAAGTTTGTAAAGTTCATAAAGTTTATAAAGTTTGTGAAGTTAGTAAAAAATATTGTTTGCGTGATGTTCCCTCTCCTATGGAGAGGGTTAGGGAGAGGTTAAAGTGGCGGCATCATGGTTCTTCCGCAAATTCCTTTGTCGCTCATCAAAGCTTTTAGTTTTGCCAGCGATTCTCCCAACGTCCGGTCTTTCTGATAAAGTATTGCAATTTTATCAGTTTCATTTTGCCATTTCTCACATTCTGCCCAATCAGCATTTATAGCAGCTTCCCATAACTTACCATACATTTCAGGTACAAGATTGCCTGTGCTTGGCACAATTCCATCAGCACCTAATTTTAAACTGCCAAAACTTTGCGCTCCCCAACCACAGAAATAAGAAAAATCAGCACGATTTTTATAGGTTTCGATGCATTGTTTCATCCGTTCGCCATCGCGTTCCGAATCTTTCAATCCCCAAATATTCGGATGATGGCTTAATTCGGCAACTACATCGAGCGGAATTGACATTTGCGTGGTGGCTTTTATATTGTACATCATTACAGCGCCATTTATTTTATCAGCCAAAGTTGTATAAAACATTGCCATTTGTTTAGGTTTAAGTACATAATACGTTGGCAAAGTGGCTACCACACAATCGGCTCCCAACGCTATATATTTATTTCCTCTATCGATAAGTGATTGCACCTGATTGCCAACCAAACCGGCATAAATCTTTTGTCCGGGTGATTTAGCTTTAGCTCTAACTGCTGCTTCTACCATTCGGTAACTTTCATTTTCGCCAATGGAACTCGACTCGCCGGTAGTGCCCAACACCAAAGGATGGATTTTGTTTTGAGCAAAAAGTTGCATAATCCGTTCTACAACAACAACATCAACCTTTAAATCGGTATTCAGTGGTGTAATCATTGGCACAACCACACCCGAAAATCTTTTTTGCATATTTAATTGTATATAAGAGTTCAAATTTCGGCGATAAAATCAATTAACTAAATAGCGCCTCGCGTAAATCTTTTATGACGTGAAAAAGTGAGTTTTGTAACGAAATACAGGAAAAAAGTAATTGGCAGAAATCCATAAACTTAACATTCCATATTTATTTTGAAAAATTTGAAACTTTGCAACAAACAATTTAATTCAACAAAGTTATGCTAAAAACAAATGAATATTTCGGTGGAAAAGTAGTTTCCATAGGTTTAGAATCGGCTGAAGGAAAAGCCACAGTAGGTGTTATGGAAGCAGGTAAATACGAATTTGGCACATCGACTATTGAAATAATGACAGTGATTTCCGGATCGTTAACAATACAACAGCCGGGAGAAACCGAATGGAAAACTTATAATAAATTTGAAAGTTTTGTGGTTGAAAAAGATGTAAAATTTAAAGTAAAATGCAGCGAAGATACACCATATTTATGTTTATTTAAATAATACTCCTTTGCTATTATCCACAAAAAAAGCCTGATAAGTCTCAGGCTTTTTTATATTTAAACTATATATCAACAAAGGCTACTTGTTAAACAAATTCTCCTCAGTAAATTTACCAATTGCCTGATAGTTTTTATACAATTCGAGGTACATTTTGTGGTTTTCGGCATTCGGATAGAATTCTTTGGCAAATCCCTGACCCATTGCTTTTTGAGCATCCTGCACTTTTGCATAAACACCCGCAGCCACAGCAGCAAACATAGCAGTACCAAACGCACATGCTTGTTCGGCTTTAGCCACTTTAATAGGCATATTCAGTACATCTGATAAAGTCTGCATTACAAACGGCGATTTCAATGAAATGCCACCGATTCCTATGATTTCCTTAATTTCTACTCCGCTTTCGATAAACCTATCAACGATAGCTTTTGAACCGTAAGCAGTAGCCTCAACCAACGCACGGAAAATAAGCGGAGCAGAACTTCCAAGATTCAAACCTGTAATTGTTCCTTTAACCATTTGGTTTGCATCAGGTGTACGGCGACCATTCATCCAGTCTGTAGCCAAAATGGTTGATTCCGAAACAGGAACTTTTGCTGCTTCAATTGAAAGCGCCGGAATAATCTGATCCACGGTTTCGTCAATCAGTTTTTGTTTAGTGGCTTCATCAACCAATGTGGTTTTCGATAATATATTGGTAACCGGCCATGCAACTACGTTTTTAAACCATGCATAAACATCGCCGAAAGCCGATTGTCCTGCTTCCAAACCAATCATACCCGGAATAACCGAACCATCCACTTGTCCGCAAATGCCCGGAATAAGTTTATCACCCATTTCTTCGTAGCTCGATACCATAATATCGCAAGTTGAAGTACCGATAATCCGAACCAACGCACCCGGTTTTACCTCTGCGCCAACAGCTCCGGTATGCGCATCGAAAGCGCCAACTGCAACTGCTACATTGGTGGTTAATCCTAAACGGTTAGCCCATTCTTCAGTCAAATTTCCGACTTTAGTATCGCTGGCACAAGTTTCGGTATAAAGCCTGTCGCGAAAACCGGCTAAAACAGGGTCAAGCGCTACCAAAAATTCTTCTGATGGCAATCCGCCCCATTGCTCCAACCACATAGCTTTGTGCCCTGAAGCGCAACGGCTGCGGTACATATTTTCAGGTTTTTCAGTTGCGGTAAGTAAAGCCGGCATCCAATCACAATGTTCTACGATAGAATATGCTGCTTTGCGAACTTTTTCATCTGCACGCAAAACATGCAATGCTTTTGCCCAGAACCATTCCGAAGAATAAATACCTCCTTCATAAGAAGTATAATCAACACTCCATTTTGCCGAAAGCTCGTTAATTTCGTTTGCTTCTTTAATTCCGGTATGATCCTTCCACAACACGAACATCGCGTTCGGGTTTTCCGCAAATTCAGGCAACATTGCTAACGGCGTTCCGTTTTTATCTGTAAAAACCGGTGTACTTCCGGTAGTATCAAATGCAATACCTACCACATTTTCAGCAGTTCCTGCAGGACATTTACTTAATGCATCCTTAACTGTATATTCAAGAACATCAATATAATCCTGCGGATGCTGGCGATACTGGTTGGCAGTTGGCACACAGTATTTTCCTTCCATCCAACGTGGATAATATTTTACTGAAGAAGCCAGTTCTTCGCCTGTTTCGGCATTCACAACCACGGCACGTGCCGAGTCGCTTCCGTAATCTAATCCTATAACGTATTTCATATTTTCAATTTGAAAATTTGAAAAATTTGAAAATTTGAAAATTATTAAATGTCAACATTATGAGCAATAAATTTTCAAATCTTGATATCTTCAAATCATAAATTATTTATCTCAACGCTTTATTCAACATATAATACACTTCGTTATTTCTCAAATCCTGACGGAACTGACGAATGTTGGTATCTTTGTCGATGATTAACAATTCTATATCAGCTATTTCAGCGTAATCTTCCATCATTTCAGTAGTCAATGAGAATGAGAAGCATGAATGGTGTGTTCCACCCGCTAAAATCCATGCTCCCGCGCCAATTTCAAAATTTGGCATTGGTTTCCACAATGCACAGGCCACAGGTAGCTTAGGAAGCGGTTGTGGTTTTACAACTTCCACTTCGTTTACAATCATACGGAAACGGTTGCCCATATCCACGATTGTAGTAGCGATACCTTGTCCTTCGTGAGCCTGAAATACAAGGCGGGCACAGGTTTCAGAATCACCAATTCCCAAATAATGGACTTCGATACGTGGTTTATTTCCTGCAATATCAGGACTAATTTCGAGCATGTGTGCCTGAAGAATGGTTGAATTTTCTCCATCGAAATTCAAAGTGTAATCTTCCAGGAAAGACTGTCCGCCGGGAAGGTCATGACCCATTACCCATAAAGTACGTACCAAAGCAGCCGATTTCCAGTCGCCTTCTGCGCCAAAACCGTAACCTTCTGCCATTAAACGTTGTGAAGCAAAGCCCATCAACTGTTTCAAGCCTTCCAACTCGTTGAAACTTGTCGTAAATGCTTTTGCGCCTTTATCCTGTAAGAAACGTCGAAGTCCTATTTCCTGAGCCGCAGCATCGCGAACAAATTGATGTTTTTCAGCGCCTTTTTTACAATTATCGGCAAATTCATAAATTTTTTCGTATTCAGCAACTAAAGCATCAATCTCCTCTTCGGTAACTGCGTTTACATAAGGTACTAATTTTGCAATGGGTGCATTGTCAACATGGTACCCCAATCGGATTTCAGCTTCTACTTTATCGCCATCAGTAACGGCTACATTGTTCATATTATCGCCAAAACGGATAATTAACATATCCTGCGAATCAGCCCAACCGGCGCAAACACGCATCCAACCGGCAATTTTTGCATGAGTTGAAGCATCTTTCCAGTAACCGACTACCACTTTACGTGGTTTACGTAAACGGCTGGTAATATGTCCGAATTCGCGGTCACCATGAGCTGACTGGTTCAGGTTCATGAAGTCCATGTCAATTTCGTTCCATGGAATTTTTTCATTGTATTGTGTATGCAAGTGCAGCAAAGGTTTTTTGTAATCCAACAAACCATGTATCCACATTTTTGCAGGCGAGAAAGTGTGCATCCATGTAATCATACCAATACATTTGGTGTCGCCATTGGCTGCACGCATAATTTCTGCAATTTCAGATGATGAATTTGCAGTACCTTTATAAACCACTTTTACAGGGAGATTTCCAGAGTCGTTCAGACCTTTTACCATTTCATTTGAGTGAGCGTCAACCTGAGTTACTGCATCACCTCCGTACAGGAGTTGTGCTCCTGTAATAAACCATACTTCGTAATTTTCTAATTTGAATTCCATAATAATTACCTCCCCCCAACCCCCTCCAAAAGAGGGGGAGATATTGGGTTAACGAGGATTTGTTTCTTTGTTGATTATATTTATTGTTATTTTAAAATTCAGTAAATGTTAGTTTTTGCTCATTCCTTTTTCAAAAGAGGAAGAGACATAGAGTTTTCGAGGATTTGTTTCTTTGTTGATTATATTTATTGTTATTTTAAAATTCAGTAAAT
>CAYONE010000006.1:0-50051 GCA_964405245.1 uncultured Paludibacter sp. | reverse complement strand
GTTAGTTTTTGCTCATTCCCCCTCCTTTGGAGGGGGTTAGGGGGAGGTTTATTTCTTCTAACTTATCCATTGTCCGTAATACGCTCCGGGACCATGTTTTCTGAAAAAATGCTTTTTAATCAATAATTCATTCATTTTTAACTGAGGATTAATGCTAAACGCTAATTGAGCCATTTTTGCACATTGTTCCATTACCACGGCATTATGTACTGCTTCGTGAGCATCTTTTCCCCACGAAAATGGTCCATGGTTACATACTAAAACCCCCGGAACATGTTCTGGATTTATACCTTTGAATCTTTCCACGATTACTCGTCCTGTTTCAAGTTCATAGTGACCTTCTACTTCTTCCTGTGTCATCATACGTGTGCAGGGAATTTCACGCGCGAAATAATCAGCATGTGTGGTTCCGATATTCGGAATGTCCATTCCTGCTTGAGCCCATGCAGTAGCATAGGTTGAGTGTGTGTGTACTATGCCGCCAATTTCGGGAAATGAATTGTATAAAACTAAATGGGTTGCTGTGTCCGACGATGGTTTCAGATTGCCTTCCACCACTTTTCCATCCAAATCAACTACTACCATTTGTTTTGCTCGCATTTCTTCGTAGGATACACCGGATGGTTTTATTACTACCAATCCGCTTTCACGATCGATAGCGCTTACATTTCCCCATGTGAAAATTACCAAGCCATGTTTTACCAAATCGAGGTTAGCTTGAAATACTTTTTCTTTTAATGCTTCAATCATAACTGTTTTGTTTAAATGTTTTTATTTATGCCAATAATAATATTGATAAAGCCTTCATATATAAAAACACAAATATATTAGCAATAGTTTATGAAATTTTAAGTGTTAACTATACACTTAATATCTTTTGCAAATGTATGGATATTTAAGCAACCATCAAAATCGAAACTATATGTTTTACAACATAAATAAAATGAATTTAAAAAATAATTAGACTAATGAATTTAAAACAATGATTTTTCCCCCGAAAATATGTTTTACAACATTTTTAGTGTAAGTAGTACACTTTTTATTTTTCCGAAACAATTATTTCTTATATTTTTGAACCCTGAAATAATTTGTTTTTAATAATACTTCGATATAAGTCTGTAATTTAAAACATTAATGTAAAATATAAACATTTAAAAAAAATGAAAAAGTTACTTTTCGTATTATTGGTTTTTGGTTTAATACTTCAAAGTTGCAGTAAAAAAATTCAAACCACCGACTCAGGTCTGTTAAGATCGAATTTTCAAACAGTTATTAATGGTGACAGCACCGATTTGTATGTGCTGAAAAATGCAGCAGGAATGGAAGTTTGTATTACAAACTTTGGAGGCCGTATTGTGTCAGTCATGGTTCCCGACAAAAATGGAGTTATGCAGGATGTGGTACTTGGTTTTGATTCAGTTGCTGATTACATTAATGTTCCCAGCGACTTCGGGGCAAGTATCGGACGTTATGCCAACCGTATAAATCAAGGTAGAATTATTATTGATGGAGATACTATTCAACTTCCGCAAAATAATTTCGGTCATTGTCTGCATGGCGGTCCAAAAGGTTGGCAATATCAGGTGTTTACCAATGTTAAGCAGCCCGATGCCACTACCCTTGAAATGACACGTTTTTCACCCGATGGCGATGAAAATTTCCCCGGCGCTGTAGAAGCTAAGGTCATTTTCAAACTTACCGAAGATAATGCTATTGATATTACATTTGAAGCTACTACTGACAAAAAAACCGTAATCAATATGTGTAATCACTCCTATTTTAATCTTTCGGGAAATCCTGAAAATACTGTTCTCGAAGATATTTTATTTATAAGCGCTGATACTTTTACTCCGGTTGACAGTACTTTTATGACAACCGGCGCAATTGATTCAGTGAAAAATACGCCTATGGATTTTTCTACTCCAAAAGCCATAGGTTCGGAAATAGACAAATACGATTTTGTTCAGCTGAAAAACGGCAATGGTTACGACCATAACTGGGTTCTTAATACTGCCGGCGATGTATCAAAACTTGCAGCTAAAGTTACTTCTCTTGCAAGCGGAATAAGTGTTGAAGTTTACACCAACGAGCCCGGTATTCAGGTTTACACAGGTAATTTTCTTGATGGTACTGTGAGAGGTAAAAAGGGAAAAATTTACAATCAGCGTACCGGCGTTTGTCTTGAAACACAACATTATCCTGATAGCCCCAACAAACCACAATGGCCATCAGTAGTTTTAGAGCCCGGAAAAACTTATAACAGTCGTTGTATTTACAAATTTACGGTGGAAAAATAGTTAGGAGTAAACAAGGAGACAAGGGAACGAGAAAACAAAGGAACAAAACACGAAACAAATAATAATTAAATTATGGAATCATTAGATTGGATTGTAATTGGAATTTTTGCACTCGCACTTATAGGTATTGTGGTGTGGGTTTTGAGCCAGAAACAAACAAGTTCAGGCGATTATTTTCTTGCCGGACGTGATGCAACATGGATTGCAATTGGTGCATCAATTTTTGCATCGAATATTGGCTCTGAACACCTGATTGGGCTGGCGGGAGCAGGTGCTTCAAGCGGTATGGCTATGGCACATTGGGAAATTCAGGGCTGGATGATATTGATTTTAGGTTGGGTTTTCGTTCCGTTTTATTCGCGCAGTATGGTTTTAACCATGCCTGAATTTCTGGAGCGACGTTACAACGCTCAATCACGCACTATTTTATCAGTAATTTCGCTGATTAGTTATGTTTTAACTAAAGTTGCGGTAACTGTTTATGCAGGCGGTCTTGTATTTCAACAGGTATTCGGTATTAAAGAATTGTGGGGAATCGACTTTTTCTGGATTGCAGCCATTGGTTTGGTTTTAATTACAGCTTTATATACTGTTATCGGTGGAATGAAATCTGTACTCTACACTTCAGTTCTTCAAACTCCGATTCTTTTATTGGGTTCGTTAATTATTGTTGTATTGGGCTTGCAGGCATTAGGTGGCTGGGATCAAATGATGGAAATTGTTCGCGCTAAACCTGTAAATGATTATGGCGACACTATGGCTAATCTTATCCGTAGTAACAGCGATGCAAATTTCCCATGGTTGGGTGTTTTGATTGGTTCGTCAATTATCGGATTCTGGTATTGGTGTACCGACCAGTATATCGTACAGCGTGTGCTTTCAGGAAAAGACGAAACACAGGCGCGTCGGGGGACAATATTTGGCGCTTATTTAAAACTTACACCGGTATTTATTTTCCTTATTCCGGGTATGATTGCATATGCTTTGCATGTAAAAACCGGTAGTTTTTTACCAATCTCTACAGATGGTACCGTAATTTCAGATGCCGCTTTTCCTACACTTGTTGCAAAAATTCTTCCAGCCGGACTTAAAGGATTAGTTGTTGCCGGGATTTTGGCTGCGTTAATGAGTTCGCTTGCTTCATTGTTCAACTCATCAGCTATGCTTTTTACTATCGACTTTTATAAAAAACTTAAACCTAAAGCATCGGAAAATCAACTTTTACATGTTGGCCGAATCGCTACCGTAGTAATTGTAATTCTTGGTATTTTGTGGATTCCTGTAATGAAAAGTGTAGGAAATGTATTGTATGCTTATTTACAGGATGTTCAATCAGTACTTGCACCGGGTATTGCAGCCGCATTTTTATTGGGAGTTTTATCGAAAAAAATTACTCCAAAAGCCGGCTTATGGGGATTAATTTCCGGATTTATAATTGGATTAACGCGTTTGGGAGCTAAAGTATATTTTTCACAGGTACAGGGCGCTTCCGAAAGCTGGTTCAAAGATTTATTTTACGATGTAAACTGGTTGTTCTTTAGTGGAGGTATGTTCTTGTTTAGTGCATTAGTAATGATAGTTATTAGCATGTTTACAAAGCAAGCATCAGCTGAACAACTTCAGGGCTTAACTTTTGGCTCGGTAAATGCAGAACAAAAAGCATTAACGCGTGCAAGCTGGAATAAGTGGGACGTGATGCACACTGCTATAATTATTGCATTTACTATTGCGTTTTATATCTATTTCTGGTAAAAACATTTTATTTCTGAAAAAATACTGTTTATTTTATTTAAAAAACTTTGCCGGATTTAATTTCGGCAAAGTTTTTATTTAAAACATTATGAGTCCAAATTCAAATTTTTATAATTTACAGGAATCATTTTTGGTAGCAGTGGATTGCATTATCCTTGGTTTTAGGGATAATGAAATAAAACTGCTTGTTCACAATAGAGAAATGGAACCCGAAAAGGGTGGATTATCATTAATGGGTGGATTTGTCCGTCAAAATGAATCCCTTGATGATGCTGCAATTCGTGTGTTAACCAATCTAACCGGATTGGAAAATATTTTTATGGAACAGGTTGGTATGTATGGCGAAATAAATCGCGATCCGGGCGAAAGAGTAATTTCATGTGCATACTATGCTTTAATAGATGCAAGTGTACAAGATGAAACTTTGCTTAAAAAACACAATGCTTATTGGGTAAATATAAAAAGTGCTGAAGAACTGATTTTCGACCACGAAATAATGGTTACCGATACATTAAAAATTTTACGCCGAAAAGCTGCAATTCAGCCTATCGGATTCAATTTGTTACCTGAAAAATTTACACTTACGCAGCTTCAATTACTCTACGAAGCCATTTATGCACAGCAATTAGACAAGCGAAATTTCAGAAAAAAAATGGTAGCCCTTGATTTTTTGGAAAAATTGAATGAAATTGACAAATCGGGTTCAAAGAAAGGGGCGTATTATTATAAATTCAAAGATGATAAAAATTCAATTGATATTTCAAATTATACATTTTAATATTTTTTGAAAAGTAGTTTGAATTAAATTTTTTAGTATATTTGCAGCACAGTTCAGCACAGTTAAACAGCCTCTCCCCAGCCCTCTCCAAAGGAGAGAGAGTGTGTTAAAAGAAGTTTATTGGTAACTATATAGGGTTTAATTTTTCTTATTTTCTCATTAACTCATTTTCTACAGAATGAATTTAAAATCAGGATATTCCGTAAAACAATATTCACAACCTGTGAAGCGTTATTGTCAGACTTTAAAATTAAAAGATGATGCAACGCTGATTGAGGAATACAAATACTGGCATTCACCCGAACATCGATGGCCTGAAATTCCCGAAGGAATAAAAGCAGTTGGCATACTGGACATGGAACTATACATACATGGCAATCTTCTTTTTATGATTGTTGAAACTCCACTTGATTTTGAATGGGACAAGGCTTTCGGGAAACTTGCCGGCTTACCGCGACAGGCAGAATGGGAAGCTTTTATGTCAAAATTCCAGTTAGCTGACCCAAACGCGGGTTCGGCTGAGAAATGGACATTGATGGAGCGAATTTTTAGCTTATAATACCTCTGACCCCTAAAGGAAAAAAAGAATTTACATAATTCCAATTTTTAAAACCCGAACCCAAAAACACAAAACACAAAACACGAAACAAATAAAATATCATGAAGTCAGACACAAAAATTCCATTATTAAAAGGAAGCGATGGATTTAATTATACCATTCCTTTTATATTAGTAACTTCACTTTTCTTCTTTTGGGGTGTTGCCAATAATATGACCGACACGCTTCTGTCGGCATTTAAAAACATTATGGAGATGTCGGATTTTCAGACATCATTTATCCAAATGGCATTCTACGGCTCATACGCTTGTTTTGCAATTCCGGCAGCGTTATTAATCAGAAAATACACTTTTAAACATGGTATTGTTGTCGGACTTTCGCTGTACGCATTAGGCACATTTCTGTTTTATCCGGCATCGCAATTGGCTTCATACGGATTTTATCTGTTTGCATTGTATGTATTGGCAGGCGGATGCTCAATACTTGAAACCGCTGCCAATCCATATATTCTAACTATGGGTCGGAAGGAAAACATGACCCGCAGGTTAAACTTCGCACAATCGTTCAATCCAATTGGTTCAATATCAGGAATTATCATCAGCCAGATATTTATTTTATCACAATTAAGTCAGAACAAAAGTACCCTTAATGATGCAGATTTGCTGGCGGTGCAACACAAAGAATTGTCAGCAGTAACACTTACTTATATGGGTTTAGGTGTAGTACTTGTAGCATTGCTTTTAATAATAATTCTTTATAAAAAAATGCCTGCTACCAAAGATACAACCGGTTTAAGTTTCGGTGCTACAGTTGGAAGATTACTGAAAAGAAAGCATTATACGCTTGGTGTTGTAGCTCAATTTTTTTATGTTGGAGCTCAAATTGGTGTCTGGTCTTATACAATACGTTACGTTATGCTTGCGCTCGGACTTGTTGATTCTTCTACTTCTGAGATTTTTCCGGCAAAAGTTCAGGGTTTTATTACCGATCATGGTTTGTGGAGTAGTATTTGGCAACTTGATGAAAACTCAACCGCTGAAAATATCGGCAATTCGTTTTATCTATTCTCGCTGATTTTATTCACAGTGTCGAGATTTATTTTTACTGCATTAATGCGCTATTTCCGTCCCGGAATACTATTAGCAATAGCTGCAACAGGTGCAATAATTTCAGCTGCTATCGCTATTTTCTCAACAGGAATGACAGGTGTAATCGGTTTGGTAGCCATTTCATTCTTTATGTCGCTAATGTTCCCAACTATTTATGGTATCGCACTTGAAGGAATTAGCGAAACAGAAGCAAAAGTGGGCGGTTCATTTTTGGTAATGGCAATTTTGGGTGGTGCTTTGCTTACTGCTCTTCAAGGTTATGTATCTACTGCTCTTAACAGTATCAATTTTGCTTACTGGATTCCGGTGGTTTGCTTTGTTATTGTTGGTATTTATGGAATTATTGCCAATAAAGAAGAAAAAGAATTCGGGTACGAGTGAGATAAAGAAACCTCAAAACATATACAAACTTCAAAACATCGAAGATTTTTGAACGTTTCTTCATAATAAAAAAAGGATACGTTTTCAAATCTTCGATGTTGAAAAGTTTAAAAGAAACATCAAAATGAAAGTAAATTTCTCCCATTCAAAATCGAAAATCAACACTCTGATTGATGCAATATCGAATAAAATTGCATCGGGTGTGTTGAATTTGGGAGATAATCTACCTTCAATAAATGAAACAAGCGCTAAACACAAAATTTCGCGCGATACGGTTTTTAAAGCTTACAAAGAATTAAAAAGGCGAGGTTTGATTGATTCGAATCCGATGAAAGGATATTATGTAAAAGGAGAAGTAAATCATGTTTTATTATTACTCGATACTTATTCGCCTTTTAAGCAAAATCTTTATAACCGTTTTGTACAACACTTGCCTATATCGTGGAAAGTTGATTTGATTTTTCATCAGTATAATAAAAAATTGTTTGAAACGATTATCAGGGAAAGTATCGGACGTTACAGCATGTATGTGGTTATGAATTTCTCGAACACGCAGTTTTCCGAGTCGCTGAAATCAATTCCCGAAGGAAAACTTCTGTTACTCGATTTTGGAAATTTCGATAAACAACAGTATTCGTTTTTATGTCAGGATTTTGATCAGGCTTTATACGATTGTTTAACCGAGCACAGAAATATTATTTCGAAATACAGGAAAATTGTAATGATTTTCCCAACTGAGAACAATCATCCAAAAAGCTCTGTAAATTTTGTAAAAGATTTTTGTTCAGATTCAAATATTGCATTTGAATATATTGAGGACATATATCTTCTAAACAATATCGAAGAAAATGTTTTATACTTTATTATCTCACATACCGATTTGGTAAAAGTAATTTTGGAAAGTAAAAACAAGAATTTGAAAATTGGAGAGGATATTGGCATTTTGGTTTATAACGATGAACCATTGCTGGAGGTAATCAAGGAAGGTATTGCTGCTATTTCGATTGACTTTGGATTATTGGGAGAGAAAGCGGCTCACTTTGTTGGCGAAAAGTCAATCATTCAGGAATATTTACCAACAAAATTTATTTACAGGCCATCGATATAAATTTCACAAACCCTCTAACCCCAGCCCCCTAACCCCCTGAAGGGGGAATATTAAAGGGTATTTAGAACTTAGAATGGGATTTAATTGAAAATATTTGGAGAATTTTTCGGATGAAATTCTTGGTCAATTATTGAAATTGTGAGAATTTTATCAATAAAGCTGTATAATGAAAAATACTTTTTTTTACAAACATTTCAGCATAGAACAGCATAGTAATAATATATAATTTGCAGATTTACAATTGTGTTCTGAAAGCAATATTAAAGATTTTTGTTATAAAAATAAACATAAATTCTCATCAATCTAATTTTTTGTATTTTTCATCATTATAGGCAAAAATTACTAAGAAAATTTTGAAAACAATGCAAAAATGAAGTCAATTTTACAACAGAAATAATGATTATTGCTCTATAACTCCCCTCCCGATAAAAAACGGGATTAACAGGGAATGGTGGGCTTGTATTAAAAACAAACTAAAAACAACATAAAATGAAAGCAACAGTTACAGGGCAAACGCAATTAATTGCCCAAACACGAAAAGAAAAAACCGGTCGCCTACAGGGCGATAATCCAAAAATTGGGATTCGACCCACTATTGATGGCCGACAAGGCGGAGTGCGCGAATCGCTTGAAGATCAGACCATGAGAATGGCATTAAATCTGGCAACTTTCTTATCGCAAAATCTGAAATATAGTGATGGTTCGCCTGTGGAATGTGTTATTGCTGACACAACTATCGGTCGTGTAGATGAAGCGGCTGCCTGTGCCGAAAAATTCAAAAAAGAAGGCATTTCCATCACCATTACCGTTACTCCATGTTGGTGTTATGGTTCAGAAACTATTGATATGGATCCGCATACAATTAAAGCAGTTTGGGGATTTAACGGCACCGAACGTCCGGGAGCAGTTTATCTTGCAGCAGCATTGGCAGGACATAATCAGAAAGGATTGCCTGCATTTGGCATATACGGACGCGATGTTCAGGATGGCGGCGACAATACAATTCCTGCCGATGTACAGGAAAAATTGCTTCGATTCTCAAAAGCAGCCATTGCAACAGCAACCATGAAAGGAAAATCATATTTGTCAATTGGTTCTGTTTCAATGGGAATTGCAGGTTCAATAGTAGATGCTAATTTTTTTCAGGAATATCTCGGCATGCGCAACGAATATGTGGATATGAGCGAAATTATTCGTCGGGTACAATTGGGAATTTTCGATCAGGAAGAATTTAAAAAAGCAATGGAATGGACATCGAAATACTGTAAAACACAGGAAGGCGAAGACACCAACGATGATGACAAAAAGAAAACGCGCGAGCAACTTGATGCGGAATGGGAATTTGTGGTAAAAATGACCATCATTATCCGCGATTTGATGATTGGTAATCCGAAACTTCGCGAAGCAGGATTCCTCGAAGAAGCGCTTGGACACAATGCCATTGCTTCCGGCTTTCAGGGACAGCGCCAGTGGACGGATTTTATGCCAAACGGCGATTTTTCCGAAGCTATGCTGAATACTTCATTCGACTGGAACGGAATTCGCGAAGCTTTTGTAGTGGCTACAGAAAACGATTCACTGAACGGTGTGGCTATGCTTTTCGGGAAATTATTAACCAATACAGCGCAGGTTTTTGCCGATGTTCGCACATATTGGAGTCCTGAAGCCGTTGAACGTGTAACCGGTTACAAATTGGAAGGTCAGGCTGCAAATGGTTTAATTCATCTTATCAATTCAGGTTCGGCTGCTTTGGATGGAAGCGGACAGCAAACCATTGATGGCAAACCTGCCATGAAACCATTCTGGGAAATAACCGAAGAAGAAGTACAGAAAACTCTTGATGCGACTACGTGGTATCCGGCTGATTGCGGATATTTCCGTGGCGGAGGCTTTTCGTCGAAATTTGTAACCAAAGGAGGAATGCCTGTAACCATGGCACGTATCAATCTTGTTAAAGGACTTGGTCCTGTGCTTCAACTTGCTGAAGGCTGGACTGTGGAAATTCCCGTTGAAGTACATAAAACACTCGATGACCGCACTAACAAAACCTGGCCAACAACATGGTTTGCGCCACGCTTAACCGGCGAAGGCAATTTCAAAGATGTTTATTCCGTAATGAACAATTGGGGAGCAAATCACGGTGCATTCAGCTATGGTCATATCGGCGCCGATCTGATTACGCTTGCTTCCATGCTGCGAATACCGGTTTGTATGCACAATGTTGATGGCGAAAAGATTTTCCGCCCGAGCGCATGGGCTGCTTTCGGTATGGACACTGAAGGTTCTGATTATCGCGCTTGTGCAACTTATGGTGCGTTGTATAAGTAAAACCCCCAACACCTAAAGGGGAGTGGTATAAATACAATTCATTTTCATTTATAATTATTGTCCTGATTTGAAGGCTGACAATTCAGATTGTAGCCTTCAAATCTTTTTTTTATATTTGTGGATAATATTTGTTCAGTAAATGAATTGTTTTAATGAGTGGAATTAGTTCTTGGTTTTGAAATCCCAACGTTCAATTTTCTGGTACACCGATTAAAGAATTAATAAAGTAAAACCAATTTCAATAATAATTGAATATTATGCAACAGTCTGATTTACTTTCGGAATTCAACAATATAATTAATATTGACAACAGGTTAAACTTTGGCTTAACGGTGAACTCTGTGGGTTATAAAAAAATTCTTCCCGACGAGAAAATTACTCCAACCGAGAAGGGGAAAAATCTCAAATTTCACTTTAAAAAAGGCAGAATATCCGATGAGTTTAAGCTTATTTATATTACTAGTGGTAAGGGAATTATTCATTTTGAAAATTCGGTTGATACTGAAATTGCAAAAGGCAAAATTTTGATTATCAAGCCTCAGCAAAAATACGAATACTACCACATCAACAAAACCGAATGGAAGGAATATTTTATCCGTTTCGAAGCTAATTCAATGTATTATCATCTGATAAATTCATTGTTTGGCGAAGGCCGACAGGTAATTGATGTAGGCTTTAACGAAGAGTTAATCAGATTGCTGCAAAGAGCAATTGATGTGGTTAAAAACAAATTGGAACATACGCAGGTATATTTGTCAGGCATGTTGTTACACATATTGGGTTTGATAATTTCCGAATCGAAAAACGTGGCAATTTCAAAGAGGGAAATACAAGCAATTGAGCAGGCAAAAGTAATTATGAACGAAAATGTTCTAACTGAAATTAGCCTGCAGGAAATAGCATCGTGTTTGAACATGAGTTATACTACTTTCAGAAAAAATTTCAAAAAATATGCTGATATCTCGCCTGCTAAATACTTAAACGAACTCCGTCTGAACAAAGCCAAACAACTTTTAACCGAAACAACCGACTCAATTAAAGAGATAGCCTACAAACTTCAGTTTACATCTGTGGAGCATTTTGGAACTGTATTTAAAAAAGTAACAGGAATGACTCCGCGAGATTTCAGATATGCTAAAAGCGCCACTGAAAACGAAAATTAAATTACTATCAAAAAAACTTACAATTTCTTTCTCACCACAATTAGTGCATTCATTTTTTAAACATGAAATGGGTACATTGATTTATATTTGCCGTCAGTTAATAAATATTTTTTTTATGATACTGATTAAATTCCATGTTCTAACTATTGTTTCCCTTATACTTTTTTATGCATGTTCGGCGCCAAAACCGGAAAATTCAGCCATTATTGAAATTATAGATGCAGATAGTACTATTTCGTTTTTAGAATTACAAGATTTAACTAATGGTATTAAAGTTGATAACGGCAATGTTTATCGCTGGAAAAATCATTGGATAATATATTCTGATGCTTCTCTTGTTTCAAAACTATCAGAAGAAATCGAAAAAGTATTTCCTACAGCAAAATTAAAATTGTACAATTTGCCCTTTTATAATTTCAACCGCGAAAAACTGACCGGAGAAAAACCTGCAAAAGAATGGGAGCACATTATCATGACTGCCAATTTGGTAAATGACATCATCTTGCAAAACGAATACATGGAATATCACCGCACACAATTTGAGAAATGGCCCGAAATATCAAAAGGGTTTATCAATGCTGATTTTCAGCAATTGCTCGTTTTCAGAAACGGGCGTCAACTGATGCTTGTTATCAGCATTCCGAAAGGAAAAACGTTAGAAGAGCTGAATCCGAAAACCACCGAAAATAACCCACGTGTAGATGAGTGGAACAAAATAATGGCGAAATATCAGGAAGGAATTGAAGATGCACCGCAAGAAACAACGTGGGTGATGTTTAGCAAGAATCGCTGATATTTATGCTATGAATGACATTCGCTACGCTGATATTTGCTCCCTACGATTGCGTCATTTGTCCTTCGGATGTTATTTGCCCTCGGCGATACTTTTTGAAAATGATTTTAAAATATTTGCATTGAGTTGAAAGAGTCTTTACTCTTTATTCTTTGCTCATTGTTCTAATAATATGCAACAAACAAACTACCAGCTTTTTGACTTTTTAGATTTCAGTCCGGAGTTGAACGAAGGCGACCGGCTTTGGCGGGCATGCCTGCCAACTGATATTAAGGAAAACAATGGTGATATTTTGGTAACCATTCCCTTTCAGCAACAAAATAATTCCAACGAAATATTACCCGATTTTTCCGTTCCGTACAAAGAATTTATTTTGCGTATTCAGGCTATGACCGAAAAAATTCTGCGGGTTTCGCTGGCCTTTGCAGGCGAAATTCAGGAAACTTCCGAAATGCTGGAGTTGGACAGCAGACTTAAAAAACAAGCGCTACATTTTGAAAAAGAAGAAGAAAGATGGCTCGTTTTAGATCAAACCGGCAACAAAAAAGCTGTTTTTAGTTTTGCCAAAGCAAAAACCGACTGGTGGAGCGATTTATTACCTGCTCCTGCCGAAACTTTCTTTTTGAGTTTATTTCCTGATGGAAAAAAAGAAGTGGCATTGTCGGCTTACGACATGTTCTCCCCTACCCGTCACGATGCTTTTGCACTGGCCTATATTGAACGAAATGGCGAAGTGAATCGCACGACATTCTCGTTTCAGGCCAAACCCGATGAATGTTTTTACGGAACGGGCGAACGATTTGCCAAAATGGATTTATCGGGAAAAACCTTCCAGCTTCGCAATCAGGACGGGCAAGGTGTGAACAACCGTCGTACCTACAAAAATATTCCCTTTTATCTTTCTTCTGAAAATTACGGGGTTTTTGTGCATACTACTGCTTTTGCCAAATTTTCTTTGGCCGATCATTCTACCCGTTCGGCTCAAGTGTTGGTAGAAGAACCGATGGTTGATTTTTTTGTGATTGGCGGTGAAAATCCGGAACAAATTCTGTTCGGTTATCGACAACTTACAGGCTTTCCCACCATGCCTCCACTGTGGAGTTTTGGTATGTGGATGAGCCGTATGACCTATTTTTCGGCAGACGAAGTGAACGAAATTTGCGACCGTATGCGTGCCGAAGATTTCCCCTGCGATGTAATTCATCTCGATACCGGTTGGTTCGAAACCGACTGGCTCTGCGAATGGAAATTCAACGACGAGCGTTTCCCAAATCCACCGGAATTTATTAAAAATCTGAAAAATAAAGGCTATCGCGTAAGTTTGTGGCAGTTGCCTTACATTTCGTACAACGCTATTCAATACAAAGAAGCCGACGAAAACGAATATATCAGCAAAAGTGAGCGACTTATTTCCGGTTCATCGAACTTCAGTGTTCAGGATTTTGCAGGAACAATTGATTTGACCTACGATAAAGCCACCGAATGGTACAAAAATCTACTTCGCAACTTATTGGAAATGGGTGTGGTATGTATTAAAACCGATTTTGGCGAAGATATTCACCTTGATGCTGAATATCGAAATATGTCGCCCGAAAAACTGCATAATTTATATCCGCTTTTGTACCAAAAAGCTGCTTACGAAGTGACCAAAGAAGTTACCGGCGATGGCATTATTTGGGCGCGTGCAGGTTGGGCTGGCTGTCAGCGCTACCCCTTGCATTGGGGAGGCGACTCCGCTTGCTCGTGGGACGGATTGGCCGGTTCGCTCAAAGGCGGATTGCAACTCGGGCTTTCAGGTTTTGCATTCTGGAGTCACGATGTGCCTGGTTTTCATGGCGTACCCAACTTTATGAATTCGGTGCTACCTGAAGATATTTACGTGCGCTGGACCCAGTTTGGCGTTTTCTCATCGCATCTGCGCTATCATGGTTCGCACAAACGCGAGCCCTGGCATTATCCAAACATCGTACCTATCATCCGTAAATGGCTGAAATTACGTTACCAACTCATTCCGTACATTTTGGAACAAAGCGAAAAAGCCACCAAAACCGGTTTTCCTGTACTTCGTGCATTGATTTTGCATCATCCAAACGATAAAACCTGCCGACATATTGACGATCAGTATTATTTTGGCGATAATATGCTGGTAGCTCCTGTAATGAATTCCGAAAATAAACGCGATATTTATTTGCCCGAAGGAACGTGGGTGCATTTTTTCAGCAAAAAAGTTTTTGAAGGTGAAAAATGGTTACGAAATGTGGAAGTGCCGTTGGACGAAATGCCGGTATTTTTAAAACAAGGGGCAGAAATACCAATGTATTTGGAAGATGTGAATTGCACGGATGAAATGGATATGAGTAAAGTCGTTAAGATAAAATTTCCGCCCCCCAAACCCCCTGAAGGGGGAGTAAGAACGCCTAACCTCAGCCAAAACCGATAAACCTAAAAGAGAATATGAAAGTGAAAATTAAAATTATTGAAATGAAAGAATTGTAAGAGAAAATGAATAATTTAGAAAACAAAAGTAATATTAATTCCCCATTTAGGGGGTTAGGGGGCAGTTCTTCTGGGTCGGGGGGTAGTTGGAAAACTAATTTCTCCGAAACCAAAAAACATTACACCGATTGGTGGAATGGAAAAGGAATTGTGCTAACCATGTGGGAACACCTTTGTAAAGAAGGCGCTCCCTACGAAAATATCCTGCCACCACCACCACACAAGGATTTGAATCAGTTGTGGTTCGATGCCGACTGGCGTGCACAACAACTGCACTACTCCTTGAGTCGTAATTCGTACATGGCTGATATTTTGCCGGTTGCCAACACGCAATTGGGTCCGGGTTCGTTGGCAGCAATTTTAGGCTCACCACTCGAAGGACGTGAGGATACCATCTGGATTCACGATAAACCTGGTTTCGATGGACAAATCATATTTGATGAAAAAGGATGGAAACTGCACGAGGATTTACTCAGGAAATGTGTAGCCAATGCTGAGGGCAAATACATGGTGGGTTGCCCCGATTTGGTGGAAGGATTGGATGTATTGGCCAGTCTGAAAGGTTCGGATAATGTGCTGATGGATTTAATTATGGATCCTGACGGCACACTGGAGCAGTTGCAAAAAATCAATGATGTCTATTTCGATGTTTTCAAACGGATTTATGATATTATCAACGTAAACGGCGAAATGGCGTTCTGCTATTTCTCTTTGTGGGCGCCGGGAACAGTATCAAAACTGCAAGTGGATTTGTCCATAATGATTTCGGAAGACGATTACCGCACTTTCTGTCTGCCATTTTTGCGTGAGCAAACCGAAAAAATTGATTATACGCTGTATCATTTGGACGGTGTTGATGCCATTCGCCATTTGGATGCTATTCTGGAACTTGAGAAACTGAATGCCATTCAATGGACGCCAGGCTACGGACAACCTCAGGGTGGCGACCCAAAATGGCACGATTTGTACAAAAAAATTATTGCTAGCAGAAAATCGGTTATGGCCAACTGGGTCACTTTGGATGAACTGGAACCACTGCTGGATAACGTGGGCAATCAGGGAATGCATATCAACGTAGATTTCAAAACGGAAAAGGACATTGAACAAGCATTGAAAATTGTTGAGCGGTATCGTTAATACTTCACGCGTTATTTGGCTACGCCGTTATTTACACTTTGTGTGTTATTGGTAGTTATTAGTACTTTGCATATTATTAATTTTTATTTGCCCTTCGGGCGTTATTTTTTTTGAATACAAACTTAATCTAATTCAAGTTCCCTCTCCTTTGGAGAGGGTTATAGAGAGGTCACATGAAAGAACTAATAAACTTATCGACACTTGACATTATTGTCATAATGATTTACATAGTTGTTCTCATTGCCATTGCTGCATGGGCAAGTTATGGCAAAAAAAACAAAAGCGACAATCTTTTTCTTGCCAACAAAAGTTTGGGTTGGTTTGCTATTGGCCTTACCATGTGGGGAACCAACGTAGGACCTTCCATGCTTATTGCCAACGCAAGTAGTGGTTATGAAAGTGGGATTGTAGCTGGAAATTTTTCGTGGTACGCTTTCCCGTTCATTTTAATGCTTGCCTTTGTTTTTGCTCCGCGTTATTTAGGTGCTAAAGTTACTACACTACCCGAATATATGGGAAAGCGTTTTGGCGATAATACCCGAAAATATATTGCATGGTACACTATGATTACCATTATAATTTCGTGGCTCGGACTTACATTATTTTCAGGAGGCGTGTTTATGGCACAAATTCTCGATTTGCCGTTATGGTTGTGTATTATGATTCTGGTGGCTGTTTCTGCCGCATTTGCTATGGCAGGCGGTTTAAAAGCCATTGCCTTTACCAATGTTTATCAAATGCTGTTATTAATAGGGGTCTCAATTTTATTAGTAGTAATGGCAGTAATCAAAGTTGGGGGTATTTCCGAAATTATAAATTCAACTCCTGTCAGCTACTGGAAAATGTTTCAACCTCTGAGCGACCCCAATTTCCCATGGTTGGCAATAGTTTTAGGGTACCCTATTATGGGAGTTTGGTTCTGGTGTACCGATCAATCGATGGTACAATCGGTATTGGGAGCAAAAAACCTGAAAAACGGACAATTAGGCGCCAACTTCGTGGCATGGCTCAAGTTAATTGATATTCCTCTTTTTATTATTCCGGGAATATTAGCATTTATTTTATTACCAAATCTCACAAATTCAACCGATGCTTATCTGAAGTTAGTTGAATCTGTTTTTCCTTCGGGATTAATCGGTTTGGTAATTGTTGTAATGATGGCGGCATTAATTAGTACCATTGGTTCTGCGCTCAATTCGTTGAGTACAGTTTTTACCATGGATATTTTTGTGAAACATTATCGTCCGAATGCAGATAATAAACAGATTAAACAAATTGGAAGAATAGTTGTGTTGATTGGAGCTTTTATTTCAATATTTCTGGCAGTTGGAATTACTTTTATTCAAGGGTTGAGTTTCTTCAATATTTTTCAGTCGGTACTCGGTTTCATTGCTCCACCCATGTCGGTAGCATTTCTTTTTGCTGTGTTATGGAAAAAAACTTCGGTAAAAGCAATAAATTTAACGCTCTCACTGGGAACGGTTTTCAGTATCGGTACAGGAATATTATATTACAACAATTTAATTTTTAAAGGACTTCATTTTCTGTATATTTCATTTATTATTTTTGTTGTGCTTGCAACATTCGTTTTTGTTTTTAGTTTAACTGACAAACAAAATGTGTCAGTTACGAAGCTCAATTATCAGCCAATAAAAATTGAAAACAAAGTGAAAGTTGCATGGGGTTTTTTAATTTTGATAATGGCGGGGTTGTATTTGTTCTTTAATTAAACCTCTCCCCAAAGGGGAGGTAGAAGTGCGTAAAAAAGATTAAAGATGTTCATAAGCAGTTTAATTTGTTGAATTTAAATAAAATAGTAAATGGTAACTGTTCAAATGGTAAATAAAATAATGTCACACCGTGAACGTTTTTTTGCAACTATCACGCACCAACCTGTCGACCGACCGGCATCATGGCTCGGATTACCTGTTCCCTCAGCTGAACCGGAATTGTTCCGCTATTTCGGAGTGCAATCCGTAGAAGAAATGAAAAAAATCATCGACGATGATATTTTCCCGATAGAAGTGCCGTACAATTTTCCGCCTTCCAATCATATTGCCTGCGCGTTTAAATTTGCCAAAACTGCACACGATGATAAACCTGACGAACGAACTCTGACTGCACCGGGCTTTTTCGAGGATTATGACGACCCGGCTGATGTGGATAAATTTACGTGGCCAGACCCTGCATTGTATCTTGATGTGGAAGAATCCAAACGAAGAGTGATGGCAATTAATCCGGATTATATTCGGATGGGTGTGATGTGGAGTGCTCATTTTCAGGATGCCTGTGCAGCTTTTGGGATGGAAAAAGCGTTGATGGTGATGTTGGTGAATCCCGAAATGTTTAAAGCAGTGATTAATAAAATCACCGATTTTTACCTGAAAGCAAATGAAATTTTCTATGAAGCCACCAAAGGTTATTTAGATGCAGTGCTGATTGGAAACGACTTTGGTAGTCAGTGCGGATTGATGGTTGACCCGTATTCCATTCGCGAATTAGTCTTTCCCGGAACAAAATTATTGATAGATCAGGCAAAAAGTTATGGACTAAAAGTGATTCATCATTCCTGCGGGTCCATTTTTCCTATTATAAACGACCTGATGGAAATGGGGGTGGATGCTATTCACCCAATTCAGGCATTGGCTCAGGATATGGATGCCAATACGTTGAAAAATAATTTTGATGGAAAAGCCGTTTTTTGCGGAGGCGTGGATGCACAGCATTTATTAGTAAACGGAACTCCCGAACAGGTAGCTGCCAAAGTAAAAGAGCTGAAAACACTTTTCCCGACAGGCTTAATCATTTCACCAAGTCATGAAGCCATTTTACCGGATATTCCGCCCGCCAATGTGGAGGCATTGTTTAAAGCACTTGCCCCCTAAAGGGGGTAAAAGAGAAAGAACTCATAAAACATAAAGGGGAACAAGAGAAATTAGAATTAATAATTAAAGGGTAAAGTATGACAAACATAGAAACCAATAGTAATATTTATTCCCCCTTTAGGGGGGTAGGGGGCAGGTCATGATGCGTTTCGGACAAACAATATTACTCAAACCCGAAGGAGCTGATGCGTATGTGAAATATCATGCGGATACCTGGCCGGGAGTTTTGAAAATGATTAAAGAATGTAATATTCAAAATTACAGCATTTTTAAAAAGGATTTATTGCTTTTTGCTTATTTTGAATATGTAGGAAATGATTTTGATGCAGATATGGCCAAAATGGCTGCCGACCCGGAAACACAACGATGGTGGGATATAGTAAAACCATTGATGCAACCCATGGAAAACAGAAATGCAGGTGAGTTTTGGGCGGATATGGAGGAGATATTTCACCTCTCCCCAGTCCTCTCCGAAGGAGAGGGAGACTGCAAAACTCAAATTTAGTGCAATCAGGAAGATTTAAAGAAATAGAAATATGAATTACAGAGTTTAATATAAATTTCAAAGATTGAGCAAACAGGAAAATTATTAAATAGACAATTTAACACACTTCAATTAGCCAAAAAACATCATTTAACGCAATTTTCCCCTCCTTTGGAGGGGGTTTAGGGGGAGGTTTATGAATTCAAATCCAATTCTCGGAACATTATTTCACGCGGTGGGCGGAGCATCTGCTTCGACCTGTTATTTACCTGCGCAAAAAACCAAACAATGGTCGTGGGGTACTTTTTGGCTGGTACAGTCTGCGTTTGCATGGCTTATTATGCCATTACTTGTTGGCTGGCTTTCAGTGCCAGATTTCTTCGAGATTCTACGAAACTCCCCATCGAGTGCATTTTGGGGTGCATTTGTTCTGGGAGCCGTATATGGTTTTGGTGGCATGTCGTTTGGTTTTGCCATTCAGCATATCGGATATTCGCTTACCTATTCCATCAGCATTGGTCTTTCGGCAATTTTAGGAACGATGACACCCTTATTGTTGCACGGGACTGTAACAGAGTATTTTTCCCGTCCTGGAAGTGGTATCGTTCTGATCGGAATGATTATCGCTATTTTTGGTATCTTTTTCGTAGGATTGGCAGGTTTTTATAAAGAAAAAGATTTGGGTGAGATGAAAAAATCAGCCCATTTCAACATGAAAACCGGACTTACACTGGCAATTATCGGCGGTTTACTATCGGCGGTTTTCAATATATCACTTGAAACCGGTCAGCCAATTGCAGATTTAGCAGCGCAACACGGTGCAGGCGAATTTGAAGGAAATGCCAAGTTAGTGGTTTCCACAGCCGGCTGTTTTGTTGTGAATCTGATTTGGTTTGTGGTAGCAGGTATCCGAAATAAAACGCTGAAAGAATTTACATCAGCAAGCGGAATTTCACTCAATACAAGGATTAAAAACTCGCTTTGGTCAATGCTTGCCGGCACGCTTTGGTGCGGACAATTTTTCTTCTACGGATTGGGACATGTGCGAATGGGAAATTTTCAGTTTATCAGTTGGGTGTTGCACATGTCGATGCTGATATTTTTCAGTTACGGTGTTGGGCTTCTGATGAAAGAATGGAAGCAGGTCTCCAAGAGAACTTTTCACATTTTGATCCTCGCCCTATTACTTTTATTTATTTCATCCGTCATAATATCGTTTGGAAGTTATTTTGGAGAACAAATATTGGTAAAGTAGCATATCAATCACGAAAATCAAATAGAAAAATTTTATGAGCTTAGAATTATTGGAAAAACTGTCCGAATGTGTGGAATTCGGAAAAATCAATCTGGCTTCGCCATATCCACCACAAATGAAAGGTCAACCGGGTGCTGATGAAATTACTAAAGATGCATTGGATGCAGGAGTAGCTCCGGCTGATATTCTGAACGAAGCATTGATTTCTGCCATGAACAGAGTAGGACAAAAATTTACTGAAAACAAAATTTTTGTTCCTCAAATGTTATTATCCGCTAAAGCCATGAGTGCATCCATGCAACATTTAAAACCATTTTTTGCTTCGGGAGCCGTTCAGCGTAAAGGTAAATTTATTATCGGAACCGTATTTGGCGACTTACACGATATTGGTAAAAACCTTTTCAGTATGATGGTGGAAGGTGCTGGATGGGAAGTTATAGATTTGGGCATCGATGTAAAAACCGAAAAATTTGTAGAAACAGTTCAACTAAACCCCGGCGCTGTCGTGGGAATTTCGGCATTGCTAACAACCACCATGGTGAATATGAAACCGGTGATTGAAGCCATTAAAACTGTATCACCTAACACTAAGGTTATAGTGGGAGGTGCACCACTTTCGGCTGATTTTGCTGCACAAATTGGCGCCGATGGTTACGGGAAAAACCCGCAGGAAGGAATTGTTTGGTTGGATAAAATATCGGCTTAAAAACTTACCCTAAAAATCTGCCCCCTAACCCCGTTCGGCTGAGCTCACGTCGAAGCCTAAAGGGGGAATATGAAATATTACTCCAACCTCATAACGGGAGAAAGAGATAATATTATTGATAATTTTAAAAAGAATTAGATATTGAATGGAAAACAAAGATAATGTTGAAAACAATGGTAATTTCTGTCCCCCCTTTAGGCTTCGACGTGAGCTCAGCCGAACGGGGTTAGGGGGCATGCCAATTATGACTCATCCCGGAATTGAGGCTTTAGGTTACACTGTAAAGCAGGCGGTTTCTGATGGTCGGGTTCATTTTGAAGCTATTAAATATCTGACAGAAAAGTATGATACTGTAGCAGCAACTTCCATTATGGATTTAACTGTGGAAGCTGAAGCTTTTGGCGCATCGGTTAATTTGCCCGAGCACGAAATTCCGACAGTTACAGGACGTTTGGTTTCAACTGCCGAAGAAGTAGATGCTTTGAAAGTTCCGTCATTATCAGCAGGTAGAATTCCACAATACTTACTGGCAAATAAACTCGCAGCTGAAAATATTTCCAACAAACCGATATTTTCGGGTTGTATCGGTCCGTTTTCGCTGGCTGGCAGATTGTACGATATGTCCGAAATCATGGTTGCAATTTACATTGAGCCTGATGTAATTCAAAATCTTTTACAGAAATGTACCGATTTTCTGATTGATTATTGTGCCGCGCTTAAAGCCACAGGTACAGCCGGAGTTATTATGGCTGAACCCGCTGCAGGATTATTATCGAATCACGATTGCTACGACTTTTCTACTGTTTTTGTGAAACAGATTGTGGAAGAAGTGCAGGACGAGACCTTTTCGGTTATACTTCATAATTGTGGAAACACAGGGCAATGCACACCAGCTATGATTGCCAGTAAAGCTCACGGATTGCATTTTGGCAATGCTATAGATATTGCTGAAGTTTTAAAACTTGTTCCACATGATACTTTAGTGTTGGGCAATCTTGATCCTGTGGGAGTTTTCAAACAAGGAATGCCAGAAACAATAAAAGAAGCAGTAAATAATTTAATGACTAAAGCGATAAACTATCCGAATTTTATTATTTCAAGCGGATGCGATTTACCACCTTTTGTTCCGGAAGAAAATATTGAGGCTTTTTTTGAAGCCGTAAAAACTTTTCAGTAAATTTTTGAAAATATTAATGTAAGGGACAAGCGACTTCCAAGTCGCTTGAATTATTTCCAACAAGCGACTCGGAAGTCGCTTGTCCCATGAAATTATTGTTATTCATGTGATAAAAAATTAAAAAATAGTTTTTTTTTATTGGATTGATTACATATTTTTTTTCTTATCGTCTGAATACTATTAAAAACAAAAATCAATACTCATTAAAAATTTTAAAATCATGAAAAAACTATTACTTACTTCACTGTTAAGTGTTTTAATTTTTGGAAGTGCGTTTGCACAGTTCGGTTTTACTACGAATACTAATATTGGAATGACTTATTCTAATAAAAATGCATCTGATAAAGATACTTTACTTGTTCACTTTAATACCGCATTAGCAAATAGTTCATGGAATTATACAACAGCACCTGCTTATTCAGTGAGCTTTATTAAATGTCAAACACAGAGAGGAATTCAGGTAATGGGTTACCTTGATGCAGTTACAACTTCAGAATACAGAATTGGAAATTCAGATTTAAGAAACTGGGGCGATCGTCGTAATCCTATCCATGTAGCAAGTATCGATTCTTTAAAAGCAATACTAATGAAATCACCGGGTGCAGCAAGTGGTGGCAATACCAGCGACTCTATTGCCCGTCCTGCACAATGCTTAATTGACGTTGCACCAGGAAATCAGGTATTGAGTATGTACCCAGGTAAAGTTAAACGTCAGGAATATTGGTTCCAATATGACTTTAGTGGAAAATCTGTAATTGATGATATTCAGTTTGAAATTGGTACTCTTGATGCAGGTACAACTGGCAAAACAGCCATATATTCACTTTCTGTAGCTACAGGTTCAACTTCGAATGTAGTATTTTCAAAGGCGGATTTCTATGTAACTGGTTCAGGAACAACAACTGTAAAACTTGCTGAAACCATGGGAACAACTCCATCCGCTTTTTCTAATCAAAAGGTTTATATTAAAATAAATACTCTTGGCACTTCAAATACATCTGATATAGTTGATGGTGTTGCTCATGCGGTTGATGCAAGCAATGTACCTGTAGCTTTTGATCCTCAGATATTTGTTGATAATCTATGGGTAACTTTTGGAGCTGCATCATGGACATATCCTACAGGTGTAGTTACTAATGCGGTACTTAATCACAATAATGGTTCGCCTGAAGTTACAACAAGTGATGATAGATCTGGTGGTGATGCAGTAAAGATTATTGCAGGTTTTGATCAACCCATAAAAATGTATTTTTCGAGTGTTGACAGAGTTGGTTCTATAGTTATTACAGAATCAAATGATGGAGGAGGTCATGCATCTGGATTCAGCTTTTCGGAAACAGGAGCGATAAAACAAAAAGATGGATTAGGAAATTACACAATAGATGTTCCTTATACGTGGGCTGTTGATGCTGGAACAGGTAAATACACATTAACTGTTCCCGCTCCTGTTTCTGGTTCAGGTTCAGTAAACAATGATATTGAAATTACAATGATTGCAAATTTAACAGTTGGTTCATCGAGATTTATTCGTCTTGAATTAAACAATGGATTACGTTTCTGGTATAATGTAGCTGCTGATGCTCCAACAGCTAACAATGTGATTGACCTTGATAAACCTCAAATATGGTCAACTCAAAGCAGTATTTTTGTAGCGAATGCCAATAATGATGTTCAGATTTTCAATGTAGCCGGACAAAAGATAAAAGTTGCCACAGCCAAAGAAGCTGAAAGTGGAATTTCAGTACAATCAGGTATTTATGTAATCAGAACCGGTGCCACGGTTCAAAAAGTTATTGTTGAATAAACATCATAAAAATGTTAAATAAAAAATGCTTCGGAATAAAACCGAAGCATTTTTTTATCCGTCAGACCGATAACCGGTCAGACGGGCATGGAAATGGAACACTTAAATTTTATCGTATATTTGCATATTATTCAGGCTGATGGGTTCTCATTTTTTCAACCTTGAAAGGTGCAAGTACCCTGTCGGGTTGAATTTTGCTTGGTTTTGCGCCTGCGCCTTATTTCTTAATTCTACAAATTTTCTATTATCTGATGCCAAATTTTAAATCATTTCATTTCACATTTACCGAAATTGCTCCTACAATACAGGATACGCTTGAGTTTTTGAAGTCAACCGACCTTGAAGAAGAACATCCTGCTGTTATTTTTATCCGTGATATTTTTGAAGAATTATATTTCGATACCGGAATAACCGGTGGTTACATCATTAAAAATATTGATGAACTGAATGTCAAACAGGGAATTTTACGAATTGAAAACTTTAAGCTCGAATTAGGTCGTCAGGTATGCGGATACATAAGGGAATCAACGCAGATTGCATTGTTTCTTTGTACTGCCGGTGAGGATTTTACCCGCATGACAAATCAATTGAACGAACAGGGCGATATTATGGAAGCTTACATACTTGATGCCATAGGTTCATTGACTGTGGAAAACGCAATGGATAAAATACAGGAGCAATTAAAAATTGAAATGACTGCAAATGGAATGAAAATTTCCAACCGTTACAGTCCGGGTTATTGCAACTGGCATTTATCCGACCAAAAACCACTTTTTGAACTGATAGGAGAAAACTCAACCAACATTCAGTTAAGCGACTCATGTTTGATGACTCCCCGAAAATCGGTCAGCGGAATTATCGGAATAGGGCAACAACTGAAACATCACCATTATGGTTGTGCAGTGTGTAATAATACGACCTGCATTTACAGGAAAATTTTACATCAATAAACAATCCTAAAATCAACAAAGAGATTTTTGAAGATTTTTTTGATTTTTAGTAATTCTTGATTACAAGAGTATTTTAACAACGTCATTACTATATCATTTTTAAAAAATGAAAAACATAAGCAGGACAATAGAAATCAAAAACTAATAATTTGATATTCATGAAAAAAGAAAAATTTACAAGAAATTGCAAAAGCAAAAAAGCACTTTTTTTTATTTCATTACTATTATTTTCAATGGTTTGGACGACACGCATTTTTTCACAAACCGAGAATCAGCTGATAACAATTAATGGTTCAGTTTTGGATGAAAAGAACGAACCCATAATTGGAGCTTCAATTATTGAAGTTGGCACATCGAATGGTGTAATAACCGATCTTGATGGACATTTTACATTAAAAACAAAAATGAATGTTACTATTTCGATTTCTTATGTAGGTTATGTTACCCAAAGGATTAAAGTAACAACTTCCCAGTACAAAATAGTTTTAAAAGAAGATATTTCACAATTAGATGAGTTTGTGGCTGTAGGTTATGCTAAAGTTAAACGAGCAAATGTGGCAGGTTCTGTAACCAACATGAATGCGAAAGAGGTGCTTGATATTCCTGCTCCTAACCTTGCATCGGTATTAGTTGGGAAAATGGCTGGTGTACATGTAAATGAACCCACCGGAAATCCATTGGGAGTTTCAACAGTAACAGTTCGTATCAACGGAACTTTTAGCACTACAGATGAACCTCTTTATGTAATCGATGGATTCATACGTGATGTAAATGCATTCAACAAATTAGACCCATCCGAAATTGAAAATATATCCGTATTGAAAGATGCATCGGCGGCAATTTACGGGGTGCGTGGCGCAAATGGAGTAGTGCTTGTAGAAACAAGAAAAGGCAGTGTAGGTCCACCCCAAGTAAGTTATTCATCGTCGCTGGGTATAAGTCAGGGAATAAAAATGCCTGAAATGATGAGTGCCTACGAACAGGCAGTAGCATTGAACGACCTCGCATATCAGGAATTAAAATATTCAGGAGGAGATGTTTCCAAAAAAGATATTTTCAGTGACAGTGAATTGGAAAAATTAAAATCATTAAATTACGACTGGGCAGAAATGGGTTGGCAGGATGCCATCAATACTCGTCATACATTAAATGTAAGCGGAGGCAGCGAAGAAGTTAAGTATTTTGTGGGCGGAAATTATTTATTTGCAAACGGTAATTTTAAGGGACTTCACATGAACCGCTTCGGTTTACGCTTTGGAGTGGATGTTAAACTTACAAAAAATCTTACCGGATCTTTCTCAATGGATTTCACACAGAGAGACACAAAAACCCCAAAAAACCAGCTTGATACTGAAGGCGACAGAATGTACGGAACTTTTAGCGAATTGGTGCGTACTCCAAGATGGATTGCACCTTACATCGATGGTTTGCCTGTTTATACAGAAACCGGAATAAATACGTTAGAGTTGTTAAATTCAGGTTCGTACAAAACTTCAAAATCGCAAGGTACTGTTTCTTCTATCAGCCTCAAATATAAAGTTCCACAAGTTAAAGGTTTGGAAATATCTATTACAGGTAATTACAGCCGATCAGCAAACGCAGGCTTGGAAGTTACCCGTCCGTATAAATTATATTCATTCGAGAAGGAAGCTTACTATCCTCACATTTTCTCAAACACACGTGTGCCTGTAACCGATAAAAATTATATTTATACTGTTGAAAATAACAACAGAATAAGCGCTTCGTCATCAAATGGTTATAATTACCAGATAAACCCACAAATTTCCTATGCAAATAAATTCGGGAAACACAATGTTTCAGGCTTCTTAATGTACGAACAATCCGAAGGTGGAGGTGATGGTATGAGTGGACAGAGATACGGAGTTGTCATCCCGTATTATGATGTTATGAACGGTTATTCAACTGTAGGACAGGAAGTGAGTTCAAACATTAACACAAAAAGCAGAAGACAGTCATTTATCAGTCGGTTAAGTTATATTTTTGATGATAAATATATTTTTGAAGGTGCTGCCCGTTACGATGCATCTACCAATTTTGCTCCTGGTTACCGTTGGGGTTTATTCCCATCTGCATCAATAGCATGGAGAATATCGGAAGAAGATTTCTTTAAAGAAAAAATTGAGTTTATCAATAGTATGAAACTTCGTGCTTCAGCCGGACGTTTGGGTAACGATAAAGCCACTGCCAACCAGTGGAGATACAGTTATGGTATTAATACAAACGGAGTATATATTGGCGGAACGAGTGCTTCTACAGCAATTACACCCAAAAATGCCGGTCTGGTTTATTATACTTCTACATGGGAAACTACTGATTCATACAATTTAGGAGTTGACATGGATTTATTTGATCAATTTTTTGTAGGTATTGATGCATTCTACAAATACACTACCGATATTTTAGATTCACCACAAAGCGATTTTCCGCAAGCTGCAGGATTGTCGGGAGCTACTATACCCAAACTTAATTATGGAATTCAAAGTGCATGGGGAGGTGAATTGGAATTGAAATGGAATAAGAACTTAACAAAGGACCTTAATGTCTATATTTCAGGAAATCTTTCGTACGCTATAAATTATGTAATTAAAAAATTTCAAAGCCCGGGTGTTATCGGCACTTGGAAAGATGAAGAACATAAAACAGCACAGGGTGAAGTTGGTTATACCTGTATTGGTTTAGCCCGTACTCAGGAAGAAATTGACAAGTATATCAGTGATTTGAGAGCAAATTATCAGGCTTTTTATAATCCTACAGGCGAATTCAGTGTAAGAGCACTTGGTGTTACCGAATCGCAAATGAAACCGGGAATGCTCATGTTTAAGGATATAGGCAGCGCGCCTTACAGAGATGCAGAAGGAAACTGGCACGATGGTGCACCTGATGGAATTATAGATGAAAATGATATCAGAATTATCAGCAAATATAGTTTTAATCCATTTAATTATGGTTTTAGCGTTGGTTTAAAATATAAACAATTAGCATGTGATTTATTGTTTAACGGTGCCTTCGGAAATGAGGTTTTGTTTGAAAAAGGATTTTGGACAACAGCTTCGGGCGGAGGACGTACAGGAGCCTTTTTATCTGCAAATTCAAACCAATTGCGCGAATGGTATGGCAATTACTGGACTGAAGACAATCCGAACGCGAAATATCCTCGCCTTGATACAAAAAGTTTAAGAGATAACAGATCTACATTCTGGATGCGCAACGGACATGAATTACGTTTAAAATCATTGAATATATCATATTCTTTACCAAAAGAATTTTCGAAGAAACTTGATATCAGCAATTTTAGAGTATTTATGCAGGCTTCTAATTTGCTGACCATCATCAATCCATATCCATATAAAGATGCAAGTGTAGGTTTCTGGTCGGATTATCCAATGATACGCACCATCAATCTTGGTTTAAATGTTTCATTCTAAAAAATTTAAAAAAATCATGAAAAGAAAAATTATATACATATCAGGATTAATTATCGCCCTTTTATCAGTGTCTTGCAGCGATTTCCTTGATATTAAGGATGAGTCGGCAATCAATCCCGGCATTTGGGACAACGAAGAGTCGGCGAAACTATATTTAAACAACATTTACGGAATGTTCTTTACATCATTTGGAGGAGAGGATTTTACTACTTCATTGGCAAATATTTCGGACGAAACTACAAATATGAGTTCAAACCTGATGATTGGTGCAGTTAATATAAATCAGGTAGATATTTATTCAAGTACTTACAATATTATTAGATACGTAAATATAGGATTTGAAGCGCTTGAAAGTTCTACCTTAACCGGAGATGCCCGTAAACGTTGTTACGGTCAACTTGCATTTTTCAGAGCCTGGTCTTACTGGCGGTTGGTACGTGCTTACGGCGGTGTGCCTTACTTGAAAAAACCGGTAACTTTCGAGAGTCCTGATGAAATCAGAAATGCGCCCAGAAATAAAACATCTGAATGTATCACGTATATCAAAGAAGATCTTGACTCGGCAATCAATAATTTACCCGCATTCTGGCCTGTTGGGGAATATTCCCGCTTAACTCGCGCTGCTGCAGCTGCGTTTAAGGGACGGGTACTTTTGTTTTATGCAAGTCCGCAATTTACTCCCAACAACACAGATGCCACCATCAAAACTGCACGTTGGAAAGATGCTTACGAAGCTAACATAAAGGCACGGGATATTTGCATAAGTGATGGACATGGATTAATGAATGTTACGGTTGACAGTACTGCCATGTGGCCTGTACGCCGCGATATGAATCAAATATTCCTGACTAAAAAAACCGATCCTAAAAACAATGAAGTAATATTGGTAACTCCTTATTTCTTAAACGTAAAAATGCACGGTTATGAAAATAGTGTTTGTCCGGGCGATTTAACAGGTTCACGTCCTGGTCTTACACCTTCATGGGATTTGGTTATATCATTCCCAATGCGCGATGGAAGTTTGCCATTTCAATATAGCGCTACAAGCAAAGATACCAGAACTTTCACCGGAAACGGTGGAGTTAGGGGGAAATTCTATCTGAACCGCGATGCTCGCTTTTATGCTACCATAGCTTACAATGGATGTTACTATCCACTCGAAGGCGGTACTTCTAAAAGAGTTTGGATGTTCAATTTCAAACGGAAAAACAATACTACTTTCTACGGCGAAAATACTACAGTGGATAAAACTACCACAACTGGGTTCATGAATCGTAAAATGGTAAATCCTTTGTTAAACAGAACTGATTTTGGCAAATCATCGACCGATTGGGTAGAACTAAGATTTGCTGAAGTGCTGCTTAACCTTGCTGAATGTGCTTTTGAATACGAAGGAAACAACTCTGATGTGGGAATTGATTGTGTGAAACAAATAAGAGAAAGAGCCGGAATTGATCCGGGTACTGATGGAAGTTTTGGATTTAATGCAAATATTGCGGCAGGATTTACTCCCATAGAAATTGTTATGAACGAACGCCGTGTTGAATTCGCATTCGAAGGCAAACGTTTTCACGATCTTCGACGAAGAAATATGTTTACCGATGATTTGGGAACAAAGATTTTTAAACTGAATGGATGGAAGAAAGGCGGATCAGGATTAAACTTTACAGCTATAAATGTAGCTCGCGATTCTGTTATGTTAATGACCCAAAGTGCAAGAGATACTATTGCGCTTGAAAATATTTACAAATACTTCAATGCAAATCCTGTAACTGTTGCTCCTGCTGAACCCAGACTGAATTATTTTTGTGTAACTACATCCGAAGAATTGAAAAATACAAGTATTGGCAATTTCAATTTCTTCAACATACCATCAACTGTAATTGCTCGTAGCCCTGCAGTTCTTCAATCGTTTGGTTGGCAAAACGGCGCTTTCGATCCGTTTGAATAAAAGACAAGGAAAATAAAATTTTTTACTCCCTTTCGTAACTATACGGAGGGGAGTTTTTTTAAACATTCTACTAATCGATTGATAAAATAACGAGATGTATAATTGAAACAAAGTGATAATTGTCCTTTGAGTACAATTTCATTATTAATTCGTTATTAATAATATCTATAATAATAATTCTGATCAATGAAAAACAAATTACTCTACATTTTAAGTTTCGTTTTAGTTTTAACCTTTTTGAAAGGATATTCACAAACACCGGCATTTCCAACTGCCGAAGGTCATGGAAAATGGGCAACCGGCGGACGCGGAGGCAAAGTGGTTGAGGTTACTACTCTGGATGATGATGGTGTAGGAAATTTGGCAGGAAGTTTTCGATGGGCGCTGAAACAGCAATCGGGTCAACCGATTACTATTGTATTTCGGGTTTCAGGTACAATAGATTTAAAGGGAGTTGCAATCAGATCGAAAAGAAATAACATAACTATAGCAGGACAAACAGCCCCAGGTGATGGTATTTGCATAAAAGGAGCAAATGTAAATTTAGGCGGAAGTTACAATATAATTGTCCGTCATATTCGGTTCAGAGTTGGAAGTAATGCCGATGGAACTTATATAGCAGGAGCGCCTTTTAATTTGGAAAATGGCGGAAACTTCATACTCGATCACTGTTCATTTTCCTGGTCGGCAGAAGAAGCGCTTGGAATGTACGATGATTTAAACCAAACCGTACAATGGTGTATGTTTACCGAAGGATTATACGCTGCCGGTCACCCAAAAGGTAGCAGAGCCTACGGGCCGGTTGTGGGTGGTGTAAACACTTCGTTTCATCACAATCTTATTGCACATACTGTTTCACGTAGTCCACGATTTGGTTGTTCGGATGCTATCGACAATCATCAGTTAATCGATTTTGTAAACAATATTAACTATAACTGGGGTAAAGCAACCGCTTGTTATGGAGGCGAAAACGAGCGTAACAAGTGGGGTTCGAGCCGAATTAATATTCAAAATAATTATTACAAACCGGGTCCTGCTTACGATGGTACAAAAAAATCATGGCTTACATGTGCATCATGGAGCACTCCGATTGGCACCGATTCACTCTACTTTACAAAATACCATTTGAGTGGAAATTACATGGAAGGTTCAGCCAATACTGCAATCAACACCAATAATTTAAACGGATTGGATATTTCGGCTTATGTAGAAGCTGTAACTGCTTACAAGGTTCAAATTAAGCATCTTACTTCTACTACTGCATTCGTTATGAAAGAGCCGATAGCTATGGAAAGTGCACAAGATGCATACAATTCTGTACTGAACAAAGCAGGAGCATTCCCTCGCGATACGGTTGACAAAAGAATAATGCGAGAAGTACGTGAAGGAGCGGCTACACATAATGGCAGTTTTAACAATTGGCGTTTGACCGGAATTATCGATAATCCGAGTCAATGTGGGGGTTTTCCTGTTTTAAATACTTACAATACAATAACCGACAATGACCACGATGGTATGGACGATGCATGGGAAACTGCCAATGGATTAAATCCTGCCGATGCAGAAGACCGAAACAAAATTACACTTTCTGGCTATACAGCACTCGAAGTTTATTTAAATAGATTAGTGGGTGAAAATATCGAATTAAAATTTAATACCGGAATAGAAAATCCAATCGATAAAAACCCAATTTCCTTTTCAATTATTAACAACATAATTTCGATCGTATCTGACCAAGATATAGTGAAGGTAGATATCTCCGATATTTCAGGCAGAACAGTTTATCAGATGAAAAATCAGAAAATCGAACAGATAGATGCAAATTCGTATTATAATGGTGTATATCTTCTTAGAGCAACAACTTCCGATAACCATGTATCACTTTTGAAATTCATTAAAAATTAATCCGACAGAAAAAATGTTCTTTCAAATTAAAATTACTTCAATTCTGGCATTCATCTGCTTAATATTAAGTTTGAATGTGCAGTCAGCCAATTACATTGTTGCTTCAGATGGTAGCGGCGATTTTACTACAGTTCAAGCAGCGATCGATGCTTGTCCTGATGGCTCAAGAAGTTTTATTTTTATAAAAAACGGCACATATTACGGACAAACTTCAATAGGAAGTAAAGCATCATCATCTTCAAAATTGATATCATTGATTGGAGAAAACCGCGACAGTGTGATACTAACTTATGATAAATCGATGCCGGCAGTAACTACATTTGAACAAACTTGCACGTTTCAGGTGTACGCCAAAAATTTCTATGCTGAGAATGTAACTTTTCAAAATTCGGCCGGTAACACCGGACAAGCTTTAGCGCTTTACACCGCTGGCGATATGTCTATTTTAAAAAACTGTAAATTAACAGGATATCAGGATACATATCGTTCAAAAAAAGGAACACGCACATATTTACTGAACTGTTGGGTTGAGGGAGCTGTTGATTTTATTTATGCAGGCGGAACTTTAATTTTTGACGATTGTACCCTGTTTTGTACCCGTGAGGGAGGTTATATAACTGCTCCTGAGGATTGTTATGCAAATGTTCCAAAAACAACTACCGAAACCGGTATTTTTATTCGTTTAGGTTTTTTATTCAGAAATTGTACGGTAACCGGACCTGCAAATGTTCGTGCTAACACATTTTTTCTGGGAAGACCCTGGGGCGACTATGCCGGTTCAATTTATTTAAACTGTAAAATGTCCGACCAGGTAAATTCTTCAGGTTGGGCTACAATGGGTTCTACTACGTATCTTACTTCATGTTTTGCAGAATATAACAGTATGGATTTGAATGGAATTACTTTAGATGTTTCTAAGCGTATTAGTTGGAGTTATCAGCTGAATAAATACGATGTTGATACTCATTTAAATCCGGCTGCGTTTTTTGCGAAAGGATTTACTTCTACTTTTGAGCCCATTGGTTTAAGCGTATCACCGGATGTACCAACTGAAGTTTCAGTAATAAACGGAAACACACTAAAGTGGAACACAGTAAACGGTGTGGTTACTTATATGGTATATTTCAATAAAAAATTTATCGGCATTGCTAACACAAACGAATATTACATCACTGGATTATCTGGCACTTTTGAAATAAAATCGGTAAATAATTATGGTGTTTCAAGTAATTTTTCCACTCCTGTAACCGGAGTGAATGTTCCTGAATTTAAAAATTTGACCTATACAACAAAAAATGGGATGCTTTCATTGAACTCAGATATTTTATCAGCAGAATTATATGATTTATCTGGAAAAAAACTGCTTATTGCAAAAAACAAAAAGGATTTAGATATAAGTAAACATAAAAATTCCATTTTGATTTTAAAAACTATTGACTTGTCGGGCAAAGGCCAATGTTTTAAGTTAAAAGTAGAATAAAATCAAAATATACCCCGAAATAAATCAGTTAATAGCATCCAATCTCATATATTCAGAATTAAATTTGCAATTATATCAATTAAATATATCACTTCAAATATCATGAAATTAAAATCATTACTAATTTTCGGAACTATAATTTTAATCTCGGTTAGTATTTTTGGACAACAGTTAACTCCTGCGTTCCCAACAGCTGAAGGTTATGGAAAATATGCCAAAGGCGGTAGGGGCGGACAGGTTGTTTTTGTTACTAACCTCGATGATTATATTGCTTATAATAATTTAGAACCGGAAATTCCCGGTAGTTTTCGATGGGCTTTGAAACAGTATTCAGGGCAGCCGCTAACCATTATTTTCAGAGTATCGGGTACCATAAAATTGAAGCCTTATATTGTAAGCGGTAAAAACCAAAATGACATTCGAAGTTCACGCGCAAACCTGACAATTGCCGGACAAACTGCACCCGGCGAAGGAATTACCATCCGCAATTCGAAAGTAAATCTCGGTGGTTCAACCGACCTAATTGTTCGAAATGTACGTTTTCGTATTGGCGAAAATGCTGCCGACAGCACGTTTATCCCGGGCGGCTCAATGGGTTGCGAAAATGCAACAAGAGTAATTTTCGACCATTGTGTTTTTGGATGGTCGGGCGAAGAAAACATAACTATGTACGATAATATTTTTACTACTGTACAATGGTCAACAATTCACGAAGGCTTGTACGATGATGGACATGGGAAAGGAAACAGGAGTTACGGAGGTCAGTGCGGCGGTTCAAGCGCAACATGGCATCACAACCTTTTCGCGCATAATTATTCACGCTCCCCACGCCTAAACGGAGCAAGAACTGACAATGAAGTGAGAGTTTTTATTGAATTTATTAATAACGTAAATTATAACTGGGGCCGTCAGGGTGCACCTTATGGAGGCGAATTATATGCAGGCGCTGCACGTTCACATACAGCAAATTTTGTAGGAAATTACTATAAGCCCGGACCGGGGACCGATGCATCGCGTATATTTTTTAGCGTTGGAACTTTAATTTCGGGTGCAAATACCCCAAGATGGCATGTCAATGGAAATATTATGGAAGGTAACACTACTTATAATTCTGATAACTGGAAAGGTTTCAGCGTTGACTACGCCTCAACAGGCTTAACACAAGCGAATCTTAAATCGGACACTATGTTAGTGCCCCCTGTTGCCAATGTATATATGGGAAAATGGGTAGGGTACGAACCGTATAAAATAAACATACAAACTGCCGAAGAGGCATATAACTCAGTACTTCAAAAAGTTGGAACTGTGAATCGCGACTCGGTTGAACGACGTATCATTCGGGAGGTTAAAACAGGAACATCAATTTTTAAAGCATCGCAAGGCAAATGGGGAATTATAGATCATTCGTACAACACTGAGGGATATTTGGAGTACCCCGCTGCACAAGCTCCGGCTGATAATGATAACGATGGTATGGCAGACCAATGGGAATTGGCAAACGGACTTGATCCTACGAACCCCAACGACCGTAATCTAACAACTTCAGAAGGATATACTGCATTAGAGGTATATCTGAATAGTTTAATGGGTGAGCATATCGAACATAATTTTCTTTCATCTGTTGAAGTTAAAAAATATATCCAAGCGACAATATTACCCACCATGACCAAAAATCAATTTACAGTAATATCAGATGAAAACCTGCAAACTGCACACATTTACGATATACTGGGTAAAACTGCTAAAATAGTTAATCTTTCATCAGAAAATATTGTTGATATTTCTGAACTTAATAACGGATTATACCTGGTTGAATTTTCGGGGAATAATAAGAAAAGTAACAGAATGAAAATTATTAAAATATAGAAACTATTGTTTTTGATTACATTCTTTCAAATAACTCGTCATTTAAACATAATCATCAATTAAAAATTTATAATCATGAAAAAAATTACCTTATTAACACTATTCTTCGTTATCACAATTGCTGCAAATATTACACGAGCGCAATGTGTATATTATGAGTACGATTTTGCTTCTAAAGCGTATGTTTCCGTACCCGATGTGCCAAAATGGACAAATTCGGCATGGTACAAAATCATTGATCTAGATTTCGAAAAAGTAACCGATGAAACTCTACCTCAGCATAACGGAGCAGATGGTAGGGCAACTACATCCAACTGGGGAACTGGTTTTTTTCAAACGCCTGTTTACACCCTTGATGAACAATTGAATAGCGTACCAACAGGTTTAATGTGGCCGGTAAAGTATTATCTGTGTGCTTTTGCTCCAAATTTTTATGGTAGTGCCTATGATAAAGTTGTAAATAATGGTTTAAACCCATCTTCCGGAGCATTAGTAGAATGTTATGCTAACAACAACACCATTGCTCCACAAGATATATGGAGCAAGAAAGGATTTATTGAATTAAGTCGTCAATCAGGTTCTACATTTAGCAAACATGGCTATATTCAAATAGACAGTATTCCTGCCTGCGAACGTATTCAATGGTCATTTTCTTCTACAGCCTGGAAACGCGGGTTCAAAGCTGATATCAATTATAATGATGGTAAAGGTTGGATTCCATTGCGTTGGGTTCCAAGTAATATTGCCAACAGTTTAGGTGGTTTAAGTGAAAGAGGTTATGAATATGAAGAAATGATTGGATTGGAAGCTGATCCTTCAGCTATAATTTCATTCAGGGTTAGAATTTGGGATGGCGATTCTATTCATGCAAATCCTACAAAAGCTGAACCTATCCCTTTTACTACAGTTAATTCACCACTTGGACAACAACAAGTAGCCAGAGTGCATCAAATAAAAGTTTATGCAGGTTCTGTTCCTGAAGTTGCACCCAAAGGTGGAGTACCTGAGTCACTTTACATTTTATCAGGTGTTAAGAATGTTGAATTCAATGGCATTACCAGCAGACTTCAACATAAAAATATCATTATTTCTGAAACTGTGCCTGCTTCTATTTACTCCATTGAAGGCAAAGAAATGTTCAAAGGAATAACAGATAGAATTGATGTAAGTAATTACAATAAAGGTGTATATGTTTTAAAAACAACCAATCTGAATGGTTTAACTAATTCTAAGAAAATTATTTTATAATTCATCAATTCATCATTTATTGAATTAATATAGAATTTTTGTTTTTCTAGTTAGCATTTCAAACATTTCTGTATTTTAGTTGTAAATCAATTTTCCCGATAACAAAAAAATAAAAAAATGAAAAATGTCTTTTTATTCCTTGCTGTAATCATCATGTTTATTTCATGCGATGAAAAAGAGTATCAGAAAACACCAGGGTCATCATTATTTGAAGAAATTCTTCCGGCAGGCAGAGTTGATACAACCCTAATACGTTTTATTTTCGAAAATGAGGGAAATAGTAAAATTACAGGAAAAGTAGCTTGCTCAAAAGATGTAATGAAGTCTTCCGGAGAGTTTTACAAATATAGCTATAAACCTTTGATTTATTTTATGCAGAAATCGCCTACATTGTTAAATAAAACGGTAATATATTTTCAGGCTGATTCTTTAACATCTGACACATTTCGTATTAAAATTTCATTCCCTGACACTACACAAATTATAGGAACAACTTCAAAAACAGTGAAGGATACACTTGTATATAAAGCTTTAAAAAAATCTTTAGCAACTACTTCCTTTTAACTTTACAGATTTTCAAGAAAAAACGGACTTAAGGATTTATACTAAAGTCCGTTTTTTTATATCTTTGTTTTTTAAAATTTTTTAATGAGTTTATTAAATTCATATAGTGCATTAATATTAGAATGCGGCTGCGACGAAGCCGGACGTGGTTGCCTTGCGGGACCGGTAGTAGCTGCGGCAGTTATTTTACCTCACGATTTTAAAAATGAATTGCTGAATGACTCCAAGCAACTCACCGAAAAACAGCGCGATGAATTGCGTCCGATTATCGAAAAAGAAGCTTTGGCATGGGCAGTGGCTGAAGTCAGCAATTCGGAAATTGATGATATCAACATATTAAATGCATCCATTCTTGCCATGCATCGTGCCATCGAAAAGTTGAAAATCCGCCCCGAATTTATTATTGTGGATGGCAATAAATTCAAA
This sequence comes from uncultured Paludibacter sp., assembly GCA_964405245.1. GTDB lineage: Bacteria > Bacteroidota > Bacteroidia > Bacteroidales > Paludibacteraceae > Paludibacter. The sequence continues at coordinate 12,003 of CAYONE010000006.1, read as the reverse complement.
CCTTACGAAGATATTCCTTATAAAACCATTGTAAAAGGCGACAGCAAATATCTTTCGATTGCTGCTGCATCAATTCTTGCAAAAACGCACCGCGATGAGTTAATGAAGCAACTTCATTTGGAATTTCCTGATTATGGTTGGAATGTGAACATGGCTTATCCTACAAAAAAACATCGCGAAGCAATCGGCAAATTTGACACAACTCCATATCATCGTATGAGTTATGACCTTACAGGTGATAAAAAGAAAGAAATAGCAGAAAAGAAACTAAAACGGATATCCAATCGCAAGGTGAAAAGCAAAATCGCCGCTATCGGGTTTTATGCGCCATTGTTCCCTGCGGGTACGGACGGGGTCGAAGAGACGAACGCCAACATCGAAGCGGAAAATAAAAAATGAAAAGTCCAAGCGTAATCCGGCGCCATACGCAATTGCTAATTGTTTAAGAAAAGTTGTAGGATCAAAAACACCGCCTTCTTGTTCTTTATAGTTCCTGATTGTCCAAATATTTCCTGCATCAAGAAATGCAGCGCCTTCGAGCACCCAAAACATTTTCGCACGATATTCCATGCTCAAATCGAGTTTTATATCGCCTACCTGGTTATAATCACGTCTTTTTGCATCAATTCGTTCATAAACTCCCGGACCAAGTGTACTCTCGCTCCAGCCACGTACGCTGTTGGCGCCACCGGCATAAAATCTTCTTTCGTAAGGTAGAACATCGGCATTTCCATAAGGTATGCCAGCCCCAGAACCTAAATGAAATACAAAACGGTTATTGGCATCAACTATCTGATGATGTGTTGTGTTATATTCCATGCGCACATATTGGGCGTAGCGGATTTTGAAAATACGATAAGCATCATCGGTTTTGGGGTTTCCAAGAATATTATTTATACCGTATAGTAAATTCCCTGCCGATTCAATACCATAGCGCGAAGTTGAGTAATTGCGTAAAGGGTGTGCAGGATTAAAGTTGCTGTATGAGCCCGTGTAACCCATACGAAGTATAAAGTGATCTTCATAGTTGTACATATTATAACGGCCTGTATTCAGATAATTCTGGCGAAACTCTTCCGAAAATGAAGGGAAATATACATAGCTCAAATTGGCAAGCTCAAAATTATGTACATATTTTGAAGCTAACCACCGATATCTTAAACCTCCACCGAGATTGATTGTGGTAAATTCGCCAGGGCGAAGCTGGTAAATATAAGATGTATTCAATTCAGTATTGGCGTGTAGGTTTCTGCGGGTTTCAAAACCCAGAAATGGCATCATAAACATAGGAAAACGTAGTCCTACCTGCGCACCCCACTCTTGTGCCAATACGTTATTTTGCCACTCGAGTGAACTGCTTCCCTGTATCGAAAGCATTTCGCCGCCTCGCATAAAATTACGGTCAACCATTCCAAGATTTCCTCCAACTCCCCAAAATCCCTCAGTAAAAGTAGCTTCAGCTTCCACCGACATCGATACTGTTTTTGAGGGAACCAATATAATCTGACAATCCAGATTTTTTTCATCCACTTCATGAAAACTAATGTTCACGTATTTTACAGCGCCAAGTTGATTTAAAGCTGAATATGTTTTTTCAACCGAAGCATCTGTATATATTGTCCCCGGATTAATGTAGGTGTTGTATATAAGTGTGTTGATGTTTATTTCATTATTACCATCGCCTACAAGTGTAAAACCTCGCGATTGTAAAGTATCAAATTTTTGAGTGTTTCCCGCGCTGATAGCCGAATTTATTTCTTTACGATTGTAAAAAGTAACCGAACGTACATTGTAGGGGTTAAAAATGCTTTTTGCCTTTGGATTGTAACGGGGATTTGCCTCATCGCGCAAAACAAGGGTAACATTCACTTTATGTTCGTTTAAAGCGCTGTCAGCGTTGTAAGTCAGAAATTCTTTATTAAAGTTGTAGTAACCCAACTGGCGAAATTGTGTAGCAACACGGTTTCGTTCCGAATCGAAAAGGTCAGTATCGAAAAGCATATCCGGTTTTATAACTGAGCGCGAAGTGTCCGAAGCTATAGACGAAAGAATATCATTTTCTAATTGAATCAGATATTTCCCTAATCGGTAAGGCTTATTCGATTTTATTGCATACTGAACGGTTGCTTTTTTATCTTTGTAAGTTATTATAGTATCGACATTAACGTTTATGTAGCCTTTGTTTTTATAAAGTTGGGTTAGTTGCTGCATCGAAATTCGCGTTTGTATTTTGTTGAGTAGAACAGGTTCGTCACCAATTTTACGCAGCGTGCGGTTGAACCATTTTGTGGTGTCTTTGCCTGATAGGTTGTAAATACCAAGTTGCATTTTTAAAATTCCAAAAACTTTTGAATTTGGAGTTTGGCGAAGATATTCGTTAAGTTCTTCTTTGGAAATGTCGTTAGCATCAGTATTAATTTTTATTTTATCAAGCAGATATTCTCCTTCAGGAACATGTTTAGTCATGCTGCATGAAGTTAAAGTCAGTAATAAGATAAAATAAAATAATACTTTAAGTTTTGTCATAAAAATTTTGGTACAGTTCAGCAATTATAATTATCGGTAATTTGTTTTAATTAAAAAATTGTTGTTTTTGATATGAAAAATCCAAATCGACATTGTTGAGTGCAAATATAATTGAACAAAATTGAATTTGCAGAAAAAATTTACCAAAAACGCAAAACTGCATAACATCGATTATCATAAATTACCGGAAATTCACGAGCTTTTGTTAGTTTTGCATTTCAGTAAACAAAAATCAATATGCCGGCTTCAAAAAATCAAATTAAGCTTGTTTCTTCTCTTGCCATGAAAAAATTCCGCGACGAAACCGGACTTTTTATTGCCGAGGGAACAAAACTCGTTGCTGATTTGGCAAAAGTCTTTAGTTGTGAATCTGTTTTTGCAACTCAGGAATGGTTAAACAACCATTTTTGCCCCAATTGTGATACATTTACTTTAGTAACCGAAGCTGATTTGAGTAAACTCTCTCAACAAAAATCACCACAGGGAATTTTAGCATTGTTTCGTAAACCCGAATTTAGTTTTGATGCCAAAAAAATATCTGACGACCTGATTTTGGTACTCGATGGAGTTCAGGATCCCGGAAATCTTGGTACTATTATCAGAATTGCCGATTGGTTTGGAATTACGCAAATTATTTGCTCACCTGAATCGGCCGATTCTTTTGCTCCAAAAGTTGTGCAGGCTACTATGGGAGCGCTGGCAAGCGTAAAAGTCAACTATATGGCGTTACCACATTTTTTTCAGCAATTATCGAAGGAAATTCCTGTTTACGGAACATTTATGGAAGGTAGCAATATTTATGCCGAATCGCTCGATACGAAAGGTGTAATTATTCTTGGTAACGAAGGAAAGGGAATTTCGCGTGAAGTAGAGAAATTTGTTACTAAAAAGTTGATGATACCCGAGTTTTCCGAAGGTAAAAAAAACTCCGAATCGTTAAATGTTGCTGTTTCAGCAGCTATTGTATGCTCAGAGTTTCGCAGGAGGACGGTTTAAATTAACAGGAAATGTTGTTGATGATACTTAGCCCTCTAACCCCTGTTTATCCCGCTTTTTATCGGGAGGGGAACATAGAAGCAACAATCAACATTAAGAGGTACAATTTTGCTCTTACTTCACGAAAATTCTGACATTTTCAATCTGAAATTTTACCAAAACGCTCAGTAAAGCATAATAAAGTGCTGAGTGGTTACGATTTTTTGAAACAACTTTTTTAACTAAACTGTAAATATCAATGAAAACATATATTCTTAGCGAGAAGTCTGAAATGGAATCTATTATCCGGGCTTGTTCCATTTGTTTTGTTGGTTTAAATAATGGAGATGAAAGTCCTTATGTTTTCCCGATGAACTTTGCTTACAACAACGGAGAAATTATACTCCATTCGGCGCCGGTTGGAAGTCATTTAAACTTAATTTCAGCCAACAATAAAATTACGGTAACATTTTGTGCAGGCGAAAAACTTGTATTTCAGCATCCCGAAGTTGCATGTAGTTATCGTATGGAATCAAAAAGCGTAATTTGTATTGGTAGTGTGAGTTTTGTTGATGTCTTAGATGATAAGGAAAAATATATGAACCTGATAATGCAAAAATATACCGGAAAAGATTTTAAATATTCAATTCCGGCATTGTTAAATGTGAAAATTTGGAAAGTAAAAATAGACCGTATGACAGCCCGTGCATTTGGTCAGAAGCATGTAAAATAAAGATTCTTCCTATTACTTAAAAAATTAGTTTTGTGGAATTTTTTAATTGAGAAACCACATAATTATCCATTTCATATAAATCATCTTTGAATATTATTTCACCTTTGGAATTTATGCTGAAAGTAAAATAATCAATCAATAAGGGAATTTTTTCGGATAAAGGAATTGAACCAATTTTAAAGGAAGAAGGATTTTTCTGAATTATTTCCTTTGCCTCGGATGTCAATACTTTCTCGTGTATGCTGTACCTTATTCTATCCTGATATAACATTCGTTCCATGACCTTTATTGAATCGTTTTTGTCGATTTCGGGCAGTGCAAAAAAACATAGTTCAAGCGGTTTTTCGAGCCTTACACAACCATGACTAACAGCACGATTATGACGTGCAAACGCTTTCTTTGCATTTGTATCGTGCAAATATACAGCAAAAGGATTTTGAAAACTGAATTTAATTCGTCCAAGTGCATTGTGTCCACCAGGGTCTTGTACCAAAAGATACTTAATTTGCCTATTTTGCATGGCAATCCAGTCGGCATTTGCAGGGTTTATTTGTGAGCCATTGGCAAAAACTTTTATACGGTTTCGTTTCAGATAATTTGAGTCTTTAGCTGCCATTACCGATGTTTCTTTCACAGCAATACTGCGTGGTATCGACCATGATGGATTTAGAATTATTTTATCAATTTCGCTTTGCAAAAATGGAGTTTTGTTTGCAGGCGCTTTGCCAACACATACTTTCATGGTTATTACAAGAGTATCGTTTTTGTAAGCTCCGAGCATCATATCTGCAACATTTATTCTGATATATTTGCTGCCAAGTGGTTTTGCAGGTTTCCATCTTAGCCGTTCAAGATTTGCATCAATTTTATTAATATAATCCGCAATACTGTAATTCAAAGCCCTAATGGTGTTATTGCCAATTTCTGTGTCGATAAATTGTCCCGTTTTTAGACGTACTTTGTTTATGGCTTCAAGCATTACTGAATCGAAAACCATATAATTTGCATTATATCGATTGTTATGTTTAAGTTCTCCACCCGAATAAAGCCGGCTCGCAATTGCCGGAATTAAGCGGCTTGTATCTCCCAAAGCAATAGTTTTATTTTTACTCAAAAATTTTATCGGTTCAAAGTTTATGCTGTCAACTAACGAAACATATTTTCTGCGTTCAGCCATAAGTTTTTTGTAATTTTCTGAAGAAGGCTGAATTGAATTTAACAGCGAAGTGAGCGATTCATTTTTCTGTGTAAATAAATTCCATATAAATGTAGAATCGGATGTAGAAGTTTTGAAGTAATAATTGGGTATGGATTTATCAGGACGTACAAGCCCAAAATTCATAGCTCTGCAATATCGAATAAAAGCAGCTGAGAGTTTCAGTTCTAATAATGCTAAATTTGCGTATTTAATAGGCTCGGTTTCAATTTTACTTCGCAGAAAGTTGATGGTATCGGTTTCAAACTGAAAAGTCGGAATTCCATGTTCGATGGCTTTATTGAGGAAAACCAATAGTGTGTCAATTTTACATTGTTCTTGCGCGTTATTTAGCCATAAAGGCTTGAAATCATTGTGTTGATAATAAAATTTTGCCCATTTTAAGTCCGAAATCGAACTGTCGGGTAACTGTTTGCAAATATCTTCTATTGACGAAGAAATTTCAGCTGTATTAAATTCAATTTCAGCAGTTACAATTGATTTTGTGTTCGAATCGGCGCTTATACACCCCGTAGAAAACAAAACAAGAAGAAACAGTGAAGAAATACAAGCAGATTTTATAGTTTCAAGCTTTTTTATCATACATTTGCTTTGTTTAGCGAATGCAAAATTAAGTTTTATTTATTCATTTTGTTTAAAATATCATCTTTTTTTTGGCATGGCTATTGAAAAGTAACCCCAACGGTTATTTTATCTGAAAAACAGATATAAACTATGTGAATTAAAAACACTAACTGTCTGAATTGCGCGTTTCAACTAAATTTGTCGTGCCATAATGTCAGAAGTAAACTCAAAAATAAAATGTTCAAACGATTCGAAAATTTTAATTCTGATGAAATGATGGGTTCATCCGAAGTTTTTCCAATAATCTCAATTGATGAACAATCCACCGAAATTGATTTGAATTCGGGGGATGTTTTGCCGATATTACCTTTACGAAATATGTTGATATTTCCGGGAGTATTGCTTCCGGTTACCGTTGCCCGACCAAAATCGTTGAAATTAGTTCGTCATGCGCACGAAAACGAATTGTTGATTGGTGTTTGTACGCAAAAAGATAAGAAATCGGAAGATCCTCAACTCGATGATTTATTTCCACTTGGAACCGTGGCGCGTGTATTGCGGATTCTTGAAATGCCCGACAATTCCACAACTGTAATTCTTGAAGGTAAAAAGCGTTTTCGCACAGGTGAACTTGTAGGCGTAAAACCATATCTGAAAGCAAAAGTTTATACTATTGACGATATTATGCCTGATGAGAAAAATAATGGCGTTTTTCAGGCGCTCATTTCGTCTATAAAAGATTTGGCAACCAACATTATCAATAATTCGGGCCTTATGCCGCCCGAAACAACTTTTGCCATCCGAAATATCGAAAATCCCTTGTTTCTTATCAATTATATCAGTTCAAATTTTGGATTGAATATTAAAGAAAAAGTACGATTGCATGAGATTGATGATGTGCTTGAACGCGGTTATCACTTGCTTGAGTTGCTCAATAAAGAATCGCAGCTCATAGAACTAAAAATGTCCATTCAGAATAAAGCCAAAGAAGGAATTGACCAGCAACAGCGCGAATATTTCCTGCAACAGCAAATGAAAACCATCCAGAATGAACTTGGTGGAGTTTCGCCCGAGCAGGATTTACAGGATTTCCGACTGCGTGCAGCAAGCAAAAAATGGAGTGAGCAAACTGCAAAAATCTTTGATAAAGAATTGTCAAAGCTCGAAAGAATGCATCAGCATTCACCCGATTATTCAACTCAGGTGAATTATCTCGAAACAATGCTCGAATTGCCCTGGAATGAATTTACCGATGATAATTTTAATCTGAAAAATGCGCGTAAGGTTCTCGATGCCGATCATTTCGGACTTGATACAGTAAAGGAACGTATTATTGAACATTTGGCAGTTTTAAAACTCAAAGGCGATATGAAATCGCCCATCATTTGCTTGTACGGACCTCCGGGAGTTGGAAAAACTTCGTTAGGTAAATCCATAGCTCGCGCGTTAAATCGAAAATATATCCGGGTTTCGCTTGGTGGTTTGCACGACGAAGCTGAAATTCGCGGACACAGACGTACTTATATTGGCGCTTTGCCCGGACGAATCATGCAAAATATCAAAAAAGCCGAATCTGCTAATCCGGTTTTCGTGCTTGACGAAATAGATAAAGTTACTGCCGACTACAAAGGCGATCCTTCATCGGCATTGCTCGAAGTACTCGATCCTGAACAAAACAATGCTTTCCACGATAATTATCTTGACGTGGATTTCGATCTTTCAAAAGTGTTGTTTGTGGCTACTGCCAATAACCTGAATACCATTCCACGTCCGTTACTCGACCGCATGGAGTTGATAGAAGTTAGTGGTTACACCCAGGAAGAGAAAGTGGAAATTGCACGTAAATATTTGTTTACGAAAGAACTTGAGAATCATGGTTTAAGCAGCGATAACATTAAGCTGCAAAAACCTGTAATTCAAACAATGATTGACAGTTATACACGTGAATCCGGAGTGAGGGAATTAAACCGTCAAATGGCTTCGCTTATGCGGAAAATTGCCAAACTTGTGGCAACTAATCAACCTTACGAAAAAGAAATTTCTGTTGATGATTTGAAAAAATATTTAGGGGCACCCCGTTATTCCCGCGATAAATATCAGGGAAATGAGTATGCCGGAGTAGTAACAGGGCTTGCTTGGACACAAGTGGGTGGTGAAATTCTTTATGTGGAATCGAGTTTGAGCAAAAGCAAATCGCCTAAACTTACACTTACGGGAAATTTAGGCGATGTAATGAAGGAATCGGCTATGCTTGCGCTTGAGTATATAAAATCTCATGCCGAAAAACTCAACATCGACCCGCAAATGTTCGAAGAATGGAATGTGCATGTACATGTGCCCGAAGGTGCAATTCCAAAAGATGGTCCATCGGCAGGTATTACCATGGTAACAGCATTGACTTCAGCTTTTACAAAACAAAAAGTACGGAAAAATCTGGCAATGACCGGCGAAATTACTCTTCGCGGAAAAGTATTGCCTGTTGGCGGTATTAAAGAAAAAATACTTGCTGCCAAACGTGCAGGAATTACTGATATTATACTTTGCGAAGAAAACAGAAAGGATGTAGATGAAATTAAAGCCGTTTATCTGAAAGGTTTGAAATTTCAGTATGTTTATGACATTATGGAAGTGTTAAGTTTTGCATTGCTTAATGAAAAGGTAATTTCGTAGAGATATGACTTTAAACTAAATCCGAAAGTTTATGAACAACAAGTTTTTGCTTTTTGCAGCCATCGTTCTTTTCATTTTTATTTTTACTGCCTGTAAAACAACTTTGCAGGTTGAAAAACCGGTTGAATCTTATTTGCCAAGCGAACTTGCACCGGCAATTTCCGAAATCCCGTTGAAAATTGACATCGACATAAAAAAACTTGAGAAGTCAATAAACAAAAGTATGACGGGTTTGCTTTTCGAAGGCAAACAGCTCAACAATCAGGATTTGGACGTGAAAGTATGGAAAGCAGGTGATTTTTCGTTTCAGGTAACCGACAATGTAATTGAGTACAAAGTGCCACTCAAAATCTGGTCAAAATTTGGTTGGACAGTGAGCAAGTTTGGATTATCAGTAGGTGATCATTATGAAGCTAACGGAACCATTTCTCTCAGCTATAAAACCACTATAAATATCGATAAAAACTGGCAGATGAAGTCCAAAACTGTATCTACAGGTTATCAGTGGATTGAAACTCCGCGCATTAATGTTGTAGGCATTAATGTTCCGGTTTCGCCAATTGCCAATTATGCTCTTGGCAGGTTCGATAAACTTATTACCGACGAAATTGATAAAGCCATGGCTGAAACTGCTGATATTAAAAAATATGTTTCGCTAATTTGGAGTCTTGTTCAGGAGCCGTTTCAGTTGAGCGAAGATTACAATACATGGGTAAGAATAACTCCTACAGATATATATATGACGCCATTTAAGTCTGTTGGCCAAAAGTTGAATCTTGGCTTGTCCCTTTATGCGCGCATCGAATCGTTTGTAGGCGTAAAACCTGCCCAACTCAAATCGATTCCGCTAACTGAGTTTAAATTAGTGCAACGCCCACCGCAGCAGTTCAATATTAATCTTGCAGCTGATGCCACTTTCGAAAAAATTTCGGAACTTGCCAAACAACAATTACTTAACCGTACTTTTACCGAAGGAAAAAATAAGATTACGATAACCGATTTGGCAGTATTTGGCAGCGAAGGCAAGGCAATTTTTATGGCTGAGGTTACAGGATCGGTAAAGGGCAAAATTTATTTCAATGGTAATTTAGTTTACGACCCCGATAAAAAAGCCATAACAGTTCAGAATCCGGCTTTCGACTTGAAAACACAAAATGCGCTTCTCAAATCGGCAAACTGGCTTTTACATGGTGTAATTCTGAATAAAATTGCACCCTATCTTACTTATTCGGTGATCGAAGACCTTGAAAGCATGAAAGCTGAAGTTAATAAAATGCTTCAAAATTACGATGTTTATACCGGGGTTAAGCTTAACGGAAATCTGAATGATTTAAAAGTTATGAATCTGAATATAGTACCCGGAGCTATACGCGTTGTGGCAAACGCGCGTGGAAATCTTAATCTCATGGTGGATGAAATAAGTTTTTAAAGGTTTTTGCAAAAAAATATCAGCAAAATTTGTTAAATTAAAAATTTATTTTATTTTTACACCCGATATATTTTTATTTATAAACCTTATAATATCTTTTCATTATGTCCGTAAATAAAGTGATTCTGGTTGGAAACGTAGGTAAAGATCCCGAAGTTCGTTACCTTGACAAAGATGTGGCAGTAGCAAATTTTACAATGGCAACTACTGAACGTGCAATAACTTTGCAAAATGGTACACAAATTCCCGAGCGTACTGAGTGGCACAATATTGTTGCTTGGCGTGGCTTGGCTACATTGGCTGAGAAATACATTAAAAAAGGAACTCAATTATATGTTGAGGGCAAATTGCAAACGCGCTCGTGGGAAAAAGAAGGCATAAAAAGGTACACAACCGAAATTTACGCCGAAACAATTCAGTTACTTGGCAAGAAACCTGAATCAGGTGATGTTCCATCTGCTGTTGTAGCTGCTCCTGCTGCTCCCGACATTCAGGCTCCACCGCCATCCGAAGATGATCTTCCGTTTTAAAACTCTTGTTTATTAAGAAATTTCAGGGCGCCATCTAATTCAGATTAGCGCCCTGTTTTTGTGTGTTTGAATAACTAAAGTATGTGAGGGAAAAATGCTGAACGAGGTAAAATGAAAACATAAAACAGAAAAAAACATACGAAATATTTTCAATCAGTGAGTCGGAACTCCCTGCACCCGACACCCTGCACCCGAAACGCAAAACCCTGAAACCTTTGTACAGACAAGGCATGCCTTGTCTCTACCGGCACCAAAACCCGCCTGCCAACAAACGCAAAACGCGAAACCCGAAACGCGAAACTCAATCTTCTTTCTGTATTCGCTCTATCTTTCCGCCACAATTACTGCAAAAACGATCGGTTGGCTTTATTTCTTTATTACAGTTTTTACAAACTTCTTTGTTGAGGATTTTGTTTTCTCTCGACATTTCAACCGTGATAATTCCGGTTGGTACTGCAATAATTGCATAACCAATAATCATGGCGAAAGATGAAATAAATTTCCCTAATACGGTTACAGGAACAATATCGCCATAACCAACGGTAGTAATGGTAATAATTGCCCAATAAATACTTTGAGGGATACTTGTGAACCCATTTTCACCACCTTCAACTACATACATCAGTGTTCCGAGAATGATTACAATGGATAAAACAACCATAAAAAACAAACTGATTTTATACAGGCTGTGTTTCATGGCACGTAATAGACTCATGGATTCTTTGTTGAAACGAGCTAATTTCAGAATTCGAAAAATACGTAAGAGTCTGAAAATACGTATCACCAGTAGATAATGTGTTCCAACCAAAATCATACTCAGGAATGTTGGTAAAATAGACAGAAAATCGATAATTCCCCAAAAACTGAAAATGTATTTTGAGGGACGGGGACTTACATAAATTCTTGTGAGATATTCAGCGGTAAATATTATCGTAAAAATCCATTCGAGTATGTCGAGTATTAAATCGGCTGTGTGGCTTAGCCCGGGTAAACTGTCGATCATTACTACTATGATACTCAGCAAAATTGTCCATAACAAAATTATATCGAACTGTTTGCCTTTTTTTGTGTCGCTTTCAAAAATAATGCGGTATAGATTTTCCTTTTCAGTCATTTTGTTTGTTATTTTAAAAATTAACTTACAGCAAAACTACTAATAAGGTTTAATATTCTAAACTGATGTCGGGATTTTTTTAATCCATTGTTGCATTTTTAGGGATGATTATTTAAAATTTCCTTTGTCGGGTGGGATTCCGAAGCGTCGGAATTCAATCTCAGTCTGAAGCATTGTTTCCCGATTTTTATATTGTGATTGTATTCCGTTTAATGCAGCAATTATAAAATTAGAATATTTTAAATT
>CAYONE010000005.1:69080-88423 GCA_964405245.1 uncultured Paludibacter sp. | reverse complement strand
GTTTTTCGGCACTAAAGCCGCTTAATATTTATTTTTTTTCTAACGGACTATTGTATTTGGTAATTTGATAATTATTTCATTCAAAAATTATCACAAACTTTTATTTATTCCATCAATATAATCGAGTAATTCGTCCCTTCCGTTACGTTTTTCGGAAGAAGTGATAAAAACAGGCGGTAATTCTTCCCAAACTTCGTGTAATTTTTGCTGATAAGCATCTACATTCATTCTGAGTTTACTGCCCGAAAGTTTGTCGGCTTTTGTGAAAACTATTGAAAACGGAACTCCGTTTTCGCCCAGCCATTCCATAAATTCAAGGTCAATTTGTTGTGGTTCATGCCGAACATCAATCAACACAAACAAACAGGTGAGCTGTTCGCGATAAAGCACATAACTTTCAATTATATCCTTAAGCCTTTCGCGGGTATTTTTACCGGCTGTGGCATAACCATAACCCGGTAAATCGACCAAATACCATTGATTGTTGATTATAAAATGGTTGATAAGAAGCGTTTTGCCTGGCTTCGAAGAGGTCATAGCCAATCCTTTACGGTTGGTTAACATATTTATTAACGACGATTTTCCCACATTCGACCGTCCGATAAAAGCATACTCCATCATAGTACCCTCGGGACATTTTTTATAGTCTGTATTACTTATTACAAACTCGGCTGATTTTATTTCCATATTTTTTTTGATATTAACTGCGTTGAAATTAGCTTCGCTGAAATTAGCTTCGCTGAAATTAGCTTCGCTGAAATTAGCTTCGCTGAAATTAACTGCGTTGAAATTAGCTACGCTGAAATAATCTTTGCTCTTTGTCTTTATTCTTGATTCTTGGCTCTTGGTTCTTTGCTCTTTATTCTTTGTTCTTTGTTCTAAACAAATACATTCCTGCAAAAGTTATTGCACCATTTAGCATTAATAATTCATAACCTAAAGAATAGCCAAAAATTTTTTTTATTCCGAAATCAAGAAATGCACAGGCAATTGGCGATAAAATCGCGATAAAAGGAACTGCTTTATCGTTTGTTTTATTTTTGGTAAATAAGCCGAAAGCAAACATGCCGAGCAAAGGTCCGTAAGTATATGAAGCTATTACATATATCGCATCGATTACACTTCGGTTATTTACTAATCTGAAAACATATATAATAATGATAAATAACAAGGCTATACTTAAATGTACTTTGAGTCTTGTGCGTTTTGCTTCAATTTCCGTTTTGTGTTTTACATCCAGAATGTCAACAGTGAAAGATGTTGTAAGAGCCGTTAGTGCAGAGTCGGCGCTTGAAAAGGCAGCGGCAATTATTCCCAACGTAAACAAAACAAGCACGGTTTTGCCTAAATGAAAAGTAGCGAAAAGTGGTAAAATTTCGTCGGACATGGCAGGTAATGTAATACCTTTTTGCGATGCAAGCATCAAAATTAAAGCGCCAAGCGTAAGAAAAAGAAAGTTTACCGGTATAAAAGTAAAACCGTACCAATACATGTTTTTACGGGCATCGTTCACGTCTTTGCACGAAAGGTTTTTCTGCATCATGTCCTGATCAAGTCCTGTCATAACTATAGCTATAAAAATTCCGCTGAAAAACTGCTTGAAAAAATTCTGTTTTGTATGCCAGTCATCGAACACAAAAATGCGGGTTTTTTCACTCGCTACAAGCGTTTTTGTGAGTTCAGGTAAACTTAAACCCAATTGTCTCGTAACTTCGAAAATTATTAGACCTAGTGTGGTTATCATTACCAAAGTTTGTAGTGTATCAGTCCAAACAATGGTTTTAATGCCACTTCTGAAAGTGTATAGCCAAATTAGTAATAAAGTTCCGCTTACGGTAACTAAGTACGGAACATTCCATGTATCGAAAACCAATGTTTGTAATATCAGCGTTACAACATACAATCGGGCTGCTGCACCTATTGTTTTCGAAAGCAGAAAAAACCATGCGCCGGTTTTGTAGGCATTTTTTCCAAATCGTGTTTGTAGATAAGTGTAAATTGTTGTCAGATTGAGGCGATAATATAAAGGCAGTAACACACCGGCAATTATCAGATAGCCGAAAAAGAACCCGAAAACAGTTTGCATGTAGGTGAAATCGATACCGCGTACCATGCCGGGTACCGAAACAAAACTTACTCCTGAAATAGATGAACCAACCATACCTATGGCTACAATCCACCACGGCGATTTTTTCTGCCCGAGAAAAAACGATTCATTATCGGTACTTTTCCGTCCGGTAATAAACGAAATGGAAAGTAAAATCAAAAAATAAAGGCCAATAATTATCAGAATAAGTATTCCAGTCATGAAAAATTTAGTTTTGATTTCGACAAAAGTACAAAAAAAAGATAAGGTATTATTTACAAGTAATAAAGTTACGATTTACAAAAGAATGTAAAATGTAAAATGAAGAAATGTAACTCTCCCTTTCTTAATTTCATAGTTTCTCTCCCGATGCTTCGGGATTCTTACTTTCAACTTTACAAACTTTATGAACTTCCAAACTTCACAAACTTCCAAACTTTGGTTTTGATGTATAATCGATGGATTTTTTGTATTTTTGCATCATTGTTGAACGGCTTAAAAAACTTATGACACATAACGAACTACCATCTGCACTTCTCGAAAATGCGGTACATGAATTTGCAAAATTGCCGGGTATTGGACGGAAAACTGCGTTGAGGCTTGCTCTGCATTTGTTAAAACAGGATGAAGCGCATGTAGAGCTATTTGGGAATGCGATGATTAGATTGCGAAAGGAAATTGTTTATTGTCGTGTATGCTACAATATTTCTGATACTGAAATTTGTGGAATTTGTGCCAATCCCTCACGCGATGCCGAAACGGTTTGTGTTGTTGAAAATATCAAAGATGTAATGTCCATAGAAAATACACTTCAGTACAAAGGTTTATATCATGTGCTTGGTGGCATAATTTCACCTATGGAGGGTATTGGTCCTGCTGATTTACAGATAGAAAGTTTAATTGAAAGAGTTAAAAAAGGTAAAGTAAAGGAAATTATTTTTGCATTAAGCGCTACAATGGAAGGTGATACTACCAATTTTTATATTTATCGTAAATTAGAACCATATAATGTAAAAGTATCGGCAATAGCGCGTGGAGTAGCTGTAGGTGATGAACTTGAATACGCTGATGAAATTACTCTTGGGCGTTCTATTTTAAACAGAATCGATTTTAATGTTTCATACAGGTAGTTTTTACGGTCATCAAACACAAATAATCAAAATTTAAAATTCACAAAATTTAATTATGGAAAAAAATAACGTGTCGATTGCAATAAAAAAAGTCCAGAAAGCGCTTTCTGTAGCATATTACAGTATGTTTACAGCCGCTTTTGTAGCTGCTATTGCAGGATATTATATTTTACAAAACAGTTTTATTCTAAATTCGCTAACTCAGCCCGGAATTACCATTTCAGGAATTTTGATAGTTTTAATAATAGGTTCAGTACCCGTATCATTATATTTGTTTAATGTTTTTCTGAAAAAAATTAAAACGCACGAAAGTACAACTTATCAACTTGAAAAATATCGAAAAGCAGGGATTTTGCGCATAATTGTAATTGGTATGGGCGTGGTACTCGGAATACTGTTTTTCTACATCCTACAATCCCAATCAATGATTTTTTGTGCGGGCATTGCAGCCATAGCGCTTGTTTTTTGTAAACCATCCGAAGTGAAAATTATTACTGATTTGGAAATTGACGATGAGAATATTTAAATGCTTTATTTAACAATTAAACAATAATAATTATGATAATTGCTGTTGATTTTGATGGTACAATTGTAACCCATGAGTATCCAAGAATAGGTAGAGAGATACCATTTGCCATTACAACCCTGAAAAAATTGCAGGATGAATTTCAGCATTTGCTTATACTGTGGACAGTTCGCGAAGGACAGGAACTGGACGATGCCGTGAATTTCTGCCGCGAACGTGGTCTTGAGTTTTACGCTATAAATTCGAACTATCCGGATGTTATTCCCAACGATTTACAACCCCGTAAATTAAAAGCCGATTTGTTTATCGATGACAGAAATCTTGGTGGAATTCCTGATTGGGGCGTGATTTTCCAAATGATTGCAACTGATCAGGCGCTTAAACCGGTTCCAACTGAGGTTCAAAATGAATATCCTCCGAAGAAAAAAGGTTTTTTTAGCTCACTTTTCGGTGATTGATTTTTTTATCTGTAAAAATAAAATCTGAATAATTTGTATCTCGAAAACGAAATATTAAAATTACGTGCAGTTGAGCCCGACGATCTTGAAAAACTTTACGCGTGGGAAAACGACACATTGTTGTGGTTGGTGGGAAATACACGCCAACCTGTATCGAAATTCGCCATAAAACAGTATGTGATTGATGCTGATAAAGATATTTTTGACAGCAGGCAATTGCGCTTGATGATTACTCACAAATTATCAGGAAAAACTGTTGGTACTGTTGATTTGTTCGATTACGATATTTATAATAGTCGTGTTGCGCTCGGGCTTTTTGTTGAATCACAGTTTCAGGGGAAGGGAATTGCTACGCAGGCGCTTCATTTGATCGAAGATTATGTATTTAATTTTCTGCACATTAATCAACTTTATTGCCATATTTCGGCTCAAAACACTGTAAGTAGAAATATGTTTGAGAAAGAAAGTTATATAAATTCTGGAATTTTGCATAATTGGATCAAAACATCTCATGGATACGAAGATATATTAGTTTTCCAACGATTTTCTATTGATAAAAAACAAAAAACCGACTGAAAATTTCTCAGTCGGTTTTTTATTGGATTTACGTAATTAATATTGTTCTTTTTGATTTGGAAAATCCATTGATTTAACATCTTTCACATAGTTTTCAACTGCATTCCTCATAATTTCCTCAAGATTTGCATATTTGCGCAAAAAACGTGGCGAAAAATCGTTGGTTAGACCAAGCATATCATGTATTACAAGCACCTGACCATCTACACCCCCACCTGCGCCAATTCCTATCACAGGAATAGTGAGTTCTTTAGCAACCTGTTCAGCAAGTTTGGCAGGAATTTTTTCAAGAACCAGTGCAAAACAACCTGCTTCTTCTAGTAAATGTGCATCCCGAATAAGTTTTTCGGCTTCGGCTTGTTCGCGCGCTCTTACTGTATATGTGCCGAATTTATTAATCGATTGAGGCATTAATCCAAGATGTCCCATTACCGGAATTCCTGCGCTAAGTATGCGTTTGACTGACTCCAAAACCTCTTCGCCACCCTCAAGTTTAAGACAATCACCGTGCGTTTCTTTCATTATTCTGATAGCCGATACAATTGCTTCTCGTGAATTTCCCTGATATGAACCAAATGGCATGTCAATTACAACAAGCGCTCTGTTTACACCTCTAACAACTGATTTTGCAAGAAAAATCATTTGATCTAATGTTATTGGAAGTGTGGTAGTATTCCCACACATTACATTTGAAGCTGAATCGCCCACAAGTACAATGTCAATACCGGCACTATCAACAATTCGCCCCATCGTATAATCGTAAGCTGTAAGCATACTAATTTTTTCGCCTCTTTGCTTCATTTCAAGTAATCTCTGAGTAGTAACTCTTCGGATGTTTTCGTTGTGTATCGACATTTTAGTGTTGTGTTTGTAATTGCCTAACTATTTGTTGTTTTGATTCTTATGAACCTTTTAAATTAATTTTTATAGTGAAAATGTCTGCAAAGATATTTAAATAAAATACTAAATGCAATTTTTTATGTTTTGCATTAATAAAAACAAGTATAGAATAGAAAATGTTTGTTACAGGCATTTTTGAATTTAGAAAAAGCATTAATTAACAAATTAGGCAAACTATTTTCATTTATTAAAATTATCTTTGTACCCCAAAATAAAACAAAATAGATAAAATGAACGGAAATAAGGTAAACCTGAAGAATACGGATATTTTTTCACATTTGGTTTCATTTAAATACTTGCCACGTTGGGTAGTTTTGTTTATTGATATTACAATAGTCGTATTAGCTTACTACATAGCTAATCTTATAGCTGTTGAGTTTTTTAAAAAAGCAACTACTGTAGTTATGATTCCTCTGTATGCAAGATTGATGATAGTTACAGGTAGTCAGATGGTTTTTTTCTGGTTATTTCATACTTACTCAGGTGTCTTGCGTTATTCCGGATATGTCGATCTTGTCAAATTAGTTTTAGCAGTTTTTATAAATGTAATATTATTGCTGATTTTGAGTTTTTTCTTCTGTAGAAATTCAGGTAATTGTTTCTTTTACAATACTACATTAACGCTATACGCTTTCCTTGCATTTGTTCCCCTTTTTATAGTACGTTTATCGGTAAAAACTTTTTTTGACTTTTTGACACAAAGCAGAGGAAACGTTATACCGGTAATGATATATGGAACACAACAACCCGCAGTGGGAATTGCCAAAATGCTAAACTCTCAACAAGGCGAAACTATTTACAAATTAGTAGGTTTTATCGATAATGATAAAAATATTACCGAAAAACTTATCATGGGAGTTAAGGTATATTATCTGAATGAGGAAAATATTAAAAAATATGTTTTGAAAAAGGCAAAAAGTATTATTATATCTCCAAGAAAACTGGAAGAAATAAATGCCGAAACCGACCTTGACATTTTTTTGAAATACAATATTTCAATTTTTACATTGCCACCAATGAGTGTGTGGAAAAGCGATGAACCATCGATAAAACAAATAAAATCGGTGCAAATTGAAGATTTGCTCGACCGACCTGTTATCAATTTGCCAAACGAAAACATTGCACGCGAACTGGAGCAAAAAGTAATTTTAGTTACCGGTGCAGCTGGTTCTATCGGCAGTGAAATTGCAACTCAGGTAATTCAGTATAAACCAAAACTTATTGTTTTACTTGATCAGGCTGAAACACCATTACATAATTTAAGACTTGAACTCGAAGAAAAATACCCTAATCTGAATTTCAGTGCATTCATTGGTAACGTACGTAACAGTGAAAGAATGGATTACATGATGGACCTGTATCGTCCGGATTTTATATTTCATGCAGCTGCTTATAAGCATGTGCCTTTGATGGAAGATTATCCGATTGAAAGTGTTGAAACCAATGTGGAAGGTACAAAAGTGCTAGCAGATTTGGCTGTAAAATATAAAGTGAAACGCTTTGTAATGATTTCAACCGATAAAGCTGTGAATCCAACAAATATTATGGGTGCATCAAAACGCATAGCCGAGATTTATGTCCAATCACTCAATAATAAAATAGCTGAAAAGGGTGAATCACAAACAAAATTTATTACTACCCGTTTCGGGAATGTTTTAGGATCGAATGGTTCGGTAATACCGCTTTTTCGCTCACAAATTGAAAAAGGCGGACCGGTTACTGTTACACATCCTGAAATTATTCGATATTTTATGACAATTCCCGAAGCTTGCAGACTGGTACTTGAAGCATGTATCATGGGTAATGGTGGAGAAATTTTTCTGTTTGATATGGGGAAACCGGTTAAAATTGTGAATCTTGCCCGTAAAATGATAATGCTTGCCGGTCTTATACCGGACAAGGATATTAAAATAGAGTTTACAGGTTTACGTCCTGGCGAAAAACTTTACGAAGAATTACTCAATAAAAAGGAAATTACAACAGAAACTCATAATCCGAAAATTACGATTGCTAAAGTGCAGGAGTATGATTTCGATGAAATAACTAAACAGATAAAAGAGCTTTTAAGGTTTTGCCATTTGAATAAAAGTTATACAACTGTGTCGATAATGAAGAAGATTGTGCCAGAATTTATAAGTAAAAATTCGCAGTATGAGCGTCTTGATGTGTAATTTTTCAATTTAAAACGATGCAATATTTCTGATGATATAATTTTATGGATAAAATAAATCAGTTAATACATAGTATTCCATCACTCACTATTCTAATATCATTTTTAATAGGTTTGTGTTTTATGCCTTTGGTAATAAACATTGCAAAAAACCGAAATTTTGTAGTGAAACCAAATAAACGTACTTCACATGAAGGCGCTATACCAAATGTTGGGGGTATAAATATATTTATATCATTTTTGCTTACTGTTCTGCTTTTTTCGTTTGGAGTGATTGCAGAGTTGCATTATACTATTATTGGTCTCTTTATAATTCTGATAATCGGTTTTGTCGATGATTTGATTGATATAAAAGCCAGTTGGAAGTTACTGGGTGAACTTGTTGCTGCATTTTTTCTTATCGTTGCTGCCGATATCCGCATTACAAATCTGCATGGTTTTTTGGGAATTTTAAATTTATCTACCCCGACAAGTTATCTGCTATCATTTTTTGTGTTTATTGTAATTATTAACGCTTTAAATCTGATTGATGGTGTAGATGGTTTAGCTTCAGGTTTAGGAATACTTTACAGTTTATTTTTTGCAATATACTTTGGAGTAATTGGTAAGCCAAATCTTGCACTTTCAGCTTATGCTATGGTTGGATCATTATTTGTATTTTTCCTTTATAATGTTTTTGGTACAAAAAGTAAAATATTTATGGGCGACTCAGGCTCATTGCTTCTCGGCTATATGATTACGCTTTATGTGTTTCAATTTGTCGAAATCAACGCCTTCCCGCTTATGTATAATTTGCCTGACACTTTGATAATGAAATCGACGCCTGCAGTGGCAATATGTGTTCTTTCTGTACCACTTTTTGATACTCTCAGAGTAATGTTAACTCGTATAAAAAAAGGTGTCTCACCCTTTCATCCCGATCGTAATCACATTCATCACCTGTTGTTACGAACCGGATTAGCACATCGACAGGTTACAGTAGTTTTACTTTTGGTTTCAATTTTTTTTATAGGATTAGGTGTTCTCGGGAGAAACTGGCCGATTGAATTGCTCATTTTCGTTGCTTTTAGCACCGCTTCATCGTTAATTTATTTTTTATGGAGAATAGTTGACAAAAAATCAAGACAATAACACTAAAAAATATCACCTTTTTATTCAGATTTTAATTAGTTATTTCAATGCAATTTCAATAATTTCTTTACTGTTTTTTAACTTTCAACTTTCTAATTTTCAAACTCTTAAAAAATGGTCTCAGTTGAACAATTAAGCGTTGAATTTGGTGGCACTCCTTTGTTCGACGAAATCAGTTTTTTAGTAAATCAACGCGATAGAATTGCACTCGCAGGGAAAAACGGTGCAGGAAAAACTACATTACTCCGAATCTTCGCCGGATTGCAACAGCCTACAAGAGGACGAATCACTATACCAAAAGATGTTACTATCGGTTATTTACCACAGCAAATGAAACATGCCGATGGTACAACCGTTATTGAGGAAGCTGACAAGGCTTTCAGTCATATTACCTCGCTCACGCAAGAAATAGAATCGCTTAATACCGAGTTAGCCACCCGTACCGATTACGAAAGTGAAGATTATCATCGCTTGATAGATAAAGTTACTCATACTGCGGAATATTTGCAAATGATGGGTAGCGGTAATTTCAGAGGCGAAGTTGAAAAAACATTGGTCGGTTTAGGTTTTCGTCGGACCGATTTCGATCGTCAATGTTCAGAGTTTAGTGGCGGTTGGCGTATGCGCATTGAATTGGCTAAAATTCTGTTGCAGCAACCGGATATTTTATTGCTCGATGAGCCTACAAATCACCTCGATATAGAATCCATTCAGTGGCTCGAAAATTTTCTGTTAAACTGTGGAAGTACTATCGTTCTTGTTTCGCACGATAAAGCTTTTATGGACGCTGTTACCACCCGCACCATTGAAATTTCGCTCGGAAAAATTTACGATTGTAATGTAAATTACTCAAAATATCTTATGCTGCGTAAAGAACGCCGCGAACAACAAATTCGGGCGTATGAAAATCAACAGAAATTGATTCAGGATACCGAAGATTTTATTGAGCGTTTTCGATATAAAGCCACAAAAGCCGTACAAGTACAATCGCGTATTAAGCAACTCGATAAGATTGATCGTATAGAAATTGATGAAGAAGATAATTCACGCCTTAATCTTAAATTTCCTCCTGCTCCGCATTCGGGTATTATTCCGCTCGAAACCGAACATCTTTCA
Source organism: uncultured Paludibacter sp. (assembly GCA_964405245.1). Taxonomy (GTDB): domain Bacteria; phylum Bacteroidota; class Bacteroidia; order Bacteroidales; family Paludibacteraceae; genus Paludibacter. Next base: position 78,330 of record CAYONE010000005.1, on the reverse strand, counting down.
AAAGCATATGGCGATAATCTTATACTCGATAATATAAATGTAATCATAAATCGGGGCGAAAAAGTGGCTTTTGTTGGACGAAACGGCGAAGGGAAAACTACTTTGGTGAAATGCATTATGAGTCAGATTGACTATTCGGGTAAGCTGAAACTTGGTCATGGAGTGAAAGTTGGTTATTTTGCTCAAAATCAGGCTGATTTATTGGATGAAAATCTGACTGTTTTTCAAACAATAGATTATGCTGCAGTGGGCGATGTACGCACAAAAATCCGCGATATTCTTGGCGCATTTATGTTTGGCGGCGAAGCTTCGGAGAAAAAAGTGAAAGTGCTTTCGGGAGGTGAGAGAAGTAGGTTGGCTATTATTAAATTATTGCTCGAACCGGTCAATTTCCTGATTTTAGATGAGCCTACAAATCATCTTGATATTCGCTCAAAAGAGGTATTGAAAGAAGCCATAAAAGCTTTCAATGGAACAGCCGTAATCGTTTCGCACGACCGTGAATTTCTCGATGGACTTGTTGACAAAGTGTATGAGTTTGGGAATAAAAAAGTTCGTGAACATTTAGGCGGAATTTTCGATTTTCTTGAAACTAAAAAAATGGAATCGCTGCGTGAACTCGAAATAAAACCTGAAAATCAGAAAATAATTTCAAATGAACAGCAGAAGATTAGTTCTGAAAATAAATTAAGTTACGAAGCCCGTAAGGAGCTAAACAGGAAAATACGCAAAGCTGAAAAAGATGTTGAGGAAGTAGAAACTGCGATTCAGAAACTCGAAACCGAACTTGAAATTATGCAGGAGGAGCTAAGTAATCCTCAAAAAGCATCCAATCACGAATTTATTTTATCTTATCAGAAAAAACAAAGAGAACTTGAACAGAAAGTTTACGAATGGGAAATACTAAGCGAAAAGCTGGAAGAGTTAAAAGTTGAATAATTATTAAAGACTCCGCGTTTGGGTGCCGGGAGTTCCAACTCACGGAATAAGTGTTTTAAAATTTAAGCGTTTAAGGTTTCAGAGTTTCAGTGTCGTTGATTGTCTTTTATCTTTGCTCTTTTTTCTTTTTTACTTTATTCTAAAAAATATGCCAAAATTATTCCTTATTCCTACAACGCTTGGTGAAACTTCTTTCGAAAGAATTTTACCTGCTTTTAATACTGAAATTATTTCGGCTTTAAAATATTTTATTGTGGAAGATGTAAGAACTGCCCGGAGGTTTATAAAAAAAAGTAATCCTGAAATTGAAATTGATAATTTGACTTTTTTCATATTGAATCAGCATACTTCGCCTGCTGAGTTGAGCAGTTTCCTTAAACCAATGTCCAATGGTAATGATGTTGGTATTATTTCCGAAGCTGGTTGTCCTGCTATAGCCGATCCTGGTGCCGATGTTGTTGCGTTAGCTCAAAAGGAAAATTACGATGTAGTCCCGTTGGTTGGTCCTTCGTCAATTCTTCTCGCGTTAATGGCTTCGGGATTCAATGGGCAGAGTTTTGCTTTTAATGGATATTTGCCCGTTCAACCAGTTGAAAGAGCTAAGGCTATCCGTCAACTTGAATCAAAGGCAAATTCTAACAATCAATCGCAAATTTTTATTGAAACTCCATATCGGAACATGAAAATGTTTGAGGATTTAATTCAGACATGTAATCCTAATACACCGCTTTGTATTGCAGCTGACATAACACTTCCAAACGAATTTATTAAAACCAAAACAATAAAGACCTGGAAAAACTATAAGCCTGATTTGAATAAACGACCCTGCATTTTTATTATTTATAAAAGCTAACCACTGCACAAATATTAAAGTTATGTGCAATTCTAATGAATTTTTGTTTACATTTGCAGAAAATATTTATTTTGAAAACGATAAAACTAAATGAATCTCAAATAAATGGATCTTCTGCATAAAAAATTCGAACCTCGTCCTATGACAATGAAATCGTTTCTTCATCATACCGTGAAACGATATGCCCAAATGCCATCCATCGCTTTTGTAGGACAAAATCCAATAACTTATGGCGAATTGGGTCAACAAATAGATAATTTGAGCGCCTTGTTACAGACCTTTGGATTTGTAAAAGGTGATAAAATAGCACTTTATGCTCAGAATATGCCTAACTGGGTAATTGCATATTTTGCTATCGTAAATCAGGGAATGATAGTTGTGCCAGTTTTACCCGATTTTACATCCGAGGAAATTGAGAATGTTTTACTTCATTCGGAAGCAAAAGGCTTGTTTGTGAGCGATAAACTATTTTCCAAAATTGTAGGACTTGATTTTCCTGAATTGGAATTGATTATTAAAGTTGATGATTTAAGTATAATTAGCAGGAAAAAGGAAGCCATTGAAAATTATCAGTTAGATAATATTAATGTTGATGAAGAAGATTTAGCAGCTATAATTTACACATCAGGAACAACCGGGCGTTCTAAAGGAGTGATGTTAACGCATAAGAATATCACTTTTGTGGCTATGCAATCCTATACGGTACAACCCATCAATCACAATGATGTGTTTTTGTCGTTTCTACCGCTTTCGCATACTTACGAAAACACAATCGGACTTTTGTATCCGGTAATGTATGGTTCTTCAATTTATTATCTTGATAAACCACCTACTGCAGCTACTCTTTTGCCTGCCATGCAAATGATTAAACCTACCATGATGCTTTCTGTGCCTCTCATTATGGATAAGATTTACAAAAACCAGGTTCAGGCAAAGTTCAATAAAAGCTCGTTAACGAAGTTGATATATAAAACTCCCCTTTTTAGAATTCTTATTCACCGCATTGCCGGGAAAAAACTCAAACAATCGTTTGGAGGACGTTTAAAGTTTTTCGGAATAGGTGGAGCAAAACTCGATGTGCAGGTAGAACGATTTCTCAAAGAAGGAAAATTTCCGTATGCAATTGGTTACGGATTGACCGAAACAGCGCCATTGTTGGCCGGTGCAGCGCCATTTCAAACTAAACTTCAGTCAACAGGTTATGCTTTAAAAGGGGTTGACCTGAAAATTAACGAACCGGATAGTAATGGAATTGGCGAAATTTGGGCAAAAGGACCAAATGTGATGAAAGGATATTATAAAAATGAAGAGGCAACCACTGAAGTGCTTACGGCTGATGGTTGGTTTCGCACCGGCGATTACGGACAATTTGATAAAAGCAAAAGACTTTTTATCAAAGGAAGAATGAAAAATACGATTGTTGGAGCAAGTGGTGAAAATATTTATCCCGAAGATATTGAGTCAGTTATCAATAATATCCGTTTTGTGTCCGAATCGCTAGTGATCGAGGAAGATGGTTTTCTCGTAGCCAAAATTATTCTTGATATTGATTCTCTTGAAAAAAGCATTGAACATTGGAAACATATTTATGAAGAGAATGTTGATAAGTTCAATGAATGGCGAAGTCATTTCACACGAGAGATTAATGCAAAACTTAACAGAGCATCTCAAATTAAGCGAATCGATATTATGGATCAACCTTTCGAAAAAACCGCTTCCCAAAAAATTAAACGATTCAAATATCAGAAACAGGGAGGGAAAAAGGCTAAGAAATAGTGTTTAAATTAGTTTTCTGTGAAATTCAGTTAAAATAATATCTAAAATTGCATGATGTTTTTTGGTATTTTTGTGGCTGATTTTCTGATTTATGAGTGCATTAATTTTGAATTTTTTAGTGAATGAATTCTGTAAAAAATCTGCTTGCCCGTAATGAAATGATAGAGCAAATGAATATACTTGCAGGTAAAAGCAGTAAATTTTTGTTTATAATTGATTTCGTTGCCGAAAATGGTTTTGTTATTCCTCAATCGCAACTTGATTTTAATTATTTGCAGTTTGAAACTCCTGATTATAAATTTTTTGAAAATAATATAAACAAACAAGTTGGTTTAAAATTTATTTGGGATACGAAACCTCTTAGTATTCAGAATTATCAGGATAAATTTAATTTTGTACTCGATGAAATTCGAAAAGGTAATTCTTACCTTGTTAATCTTACCCAGCCTACGCCTATTGATACTGATTTGAGCTTGAAGGATATATTTAGCTTGAGTAATGCAAAATATAAACTTTGGTTTGATGATTGTTTTGTGGTTTTTTCACCTGAAACTTTTGTAACTATCAAGGACGGGAAAATTTCATCGTTTCCAATGAAAGGTACAATTGATGCTTCAATTCCCGATGCTGAGGAAATTATACTTGCCGATGAAAAAGAAAAAGCCGAACATGCCACTATTGTAGATTTAATTCGCAACGATTTAAGCATGATAGCCGGGAATGTTACCGTTGAACGTTATCGATATATCGACAGAATAATTACAAATAAAAGTACGCTCTTACAGGTCAGCTCTTGCATAACCGGCAATTTATCGCCCGATTATAAAGAAAAACTTGGCAATATTGTTTTTGAAATGCTACCTGCAGGTTCAATCAGTGGCGCGCCAAAACCAAAAACACTTGACATAATTCACGCTGCCGAGAATTACGAGCGTGGTTTTTATACAGGAATTTTCGGTTGGTTCGATGGTGAGAATCTTGATTCGGGGGTAATGATTCGCTTTATCGAGAAAAAAGATAATAATCTTATTTTTAAAAGTGGAGGTGGTATAACCTCGCAAAGTATAGCTGAAAACGAGTACAATGAACTGATACAGAAAATATATGTTCCGTTTCGTTGAGTCAATTAAACTTATGGATGGCGTTTTTTTTCGCTTATCATTACATCAGCAAAGAATAAATCAAGTGTTTGCCGATCATTTTCCTTCGCATCCCATTCCTGAATTAACAAAACTTTTATCCGATTCTGAAATTCCGCAAAAAGGTTTATTTAAATGCCGAATTGTTTTTGATTCTGAAATTCGTTCTGTTCAGTTTGAGCAGTATGTTCGGCGTGAAATTCATTGTATTAAAGTAGTTGAAACCGATATTGAAACCTTGCATTATAAAACCGAAGAGCGGGGCAAATTTCAGGAAGCTTTTGCAAAACGCGATGGCTGTGATGATGTGCTTTTGATTAGAATTGGTTTAATTACCGATTGTTCTTATTCTAATTTAGCACTGTATAACGGCGAAAAATGGATTACACCCCGAATCCCGTTAATTTATGGAGTGAACAGAGCTATGCTATTGTCTGAAGGAAAAATTTATGAGGATGATATTAATATTTCAGATTTATCAAACTTTCAAGCTATTCGTTTGTTTAATGCAATGATTGAATTTGGCGAAATTCAACTTAATGTTAAGGATATAATTATTTGATGGGGAAAATTGACAGTAGCTACTAAGCACTTCAAAATACTTTACTGAGTGATTTATGGTAAGTTTCCGATTGTATATATTTAAATTTTTTCAAAATAAAAGTCAAATTTTTACCGCTTAATGTTGATTGTTGCTCCTACATTCCCCCTTTAGGGGGTTAGAGGGCTGAGTAGTTAAAATTGATGTTTTTTAAAGGTAGAAAATTCTGAATTGTAAGAAAAATATAAGAAAATATATCATTTCGTATTGCGTAAATAAAAATAAGCAGTATCTTTGCACAGATTTTAAAAATAAAAGCAATGAATAGAAATTTTCTACATATTCTTCTACTCGGTATTATTCTTCTCTTACAAAGCAAGACGAAGTGAGTTTGGTATGTAGTTAATTCTAAATATTTAAAAGCCTTTCTCACTTCGGTGCGAAAGGCTTTTTTTATTGAAAGACGACAGACAACAGACAAATGACACTGATAATATATAAATGAATATAATATGAAGAGTTTTGAAGATTTGAGAATTTGGCAAGAATCCCTACTATTCATAAATCAGATTTATGATTTAACTGAAAATATAAAAGATTATGGTTTCAAGGATCAAATTCAAAGAGCCGCCGTTTCAGTAATGAATAATATTGCGGAAGGTTTTGATTATGGCTCAGATGCTATGTTCATTAAATATTTGGATACATCCAAAGCGAGTTATGGAGAGGTTAAAAGCATGCTTTATCTTGTTGAAGACAGAAAATACAGTAGTCCGCAAAATGCTTTACTTCTTAGGGAAAAAGCTAAAAGTATTACTTCGGGAATACATGCATTGATTAAATATTTGAAAAACAAAAAAGAATAAATTTTATACATTAAACGCTCAACTGATAAAATTGATTGACAATTTCTGTCGTCCGTTGTCTGTTGACCGTTGTCAAAAAAAAACCATATGGACAGATTATTTATTTTCGACACAACTTTGCGCGATGGTGAACAGGTTCCCGGATGCCAGTTAAATACAGTAGAAAAAATTCAGGTAGCCAAAGCACTTGAGCAACTTGGTGTTGATGTAATTGAAGCCGGTTTTCCAATTTCAAGTCCCGGCGATTTTAAATCGGTGGTTGAAATATCGAAAGCCGTAACATGGCCAACTATTTGTGCGTTAACACGCGGTGTTCAAAAAGATATCGAAGTTGCTGCCGAAGCTTTGCAATACGCCAAAAGCAAACGTATTCATACGGGAATCGGAACATCTGATTTTCACATTAAATATAAGTTCAACTCAAATCAGGAAGAAATTCTCGAACGTGCGGTTGCTGCCGTAAAACATGCTAAAAAGTATGTTGAAGATGTGGAATTTTATTGCGAAGATGCCGGTCGTACCGATAATGTTTATTTGGCACGTGTGGTAGAAGCTGTTATCAAAGCAGGAGCAACAGTTGTAAATATTCCTGACACTACAGGATATTGTTTGCCATGGCAATATGGCGAAAAAATCAAATTCCTGATGGAAAATGTAAGAGGTGTGCATAACGCTATTCTTTCAACTCACTGCCACAACGATTTGGGAATGGCGACTGCAAATACAATTGCCGGAGTTCAGAATGGCGCACGTCAGGTTGAGGTAACTATAAACGGAATTGGCGAACGTGCAGGAAATACTTCGCTCGAAGAAATTGCCATGATTTTGAAATGTCACAAAGGTCTCGAAATAGAAACGCATATCAACACCCAAAAGATTTATTCAACAAGTCGCTTGGTTTCAAGTTTGATGAATATGCCTGTACAACCTAACAAAGCAGTTGTCGGACGAAATGCTTTCGCACACTCTTCAGGAATTCATCAGGATGGCGTTTTGAAAAATCGAGAGAGCTACGAAATTATGGACCCAACCGATGTGGGAATCGATAAAAATTCAATCGTACTGACAGCAAGAAGCGGTCGTGCCGCATTAAAACATCGCCTGAGTGTATTAGGAGTTGATGTGGAAGGTGAACAATTAGACAAAATTTACGAAGAATTCCTGAAACTGGCTGACAGGAAAAAAGATATCAACGATGATGATGTGTTGGTTTTGGCCGGTAAAGAAAGAAGTGAGCATCAGCGTATTAAACTTGACTTCCTTCAGGTAACTTCCGGTGTCGGTGTTCGTTCAGTTGCAAGCTTAGGGCTTATTATTGCCGGTGAAAAATTTGAAGCTGCCGCATCGGGAAACGGCCCGGTTGATGCAGCCATTAAAGCGCTGAAAAAAATCATCAATCGCACTATGACTTTGCAGGAATTCACCATTCAGGCAATCAGCAAAGGAAGTGATGATGTGGGAAAAGTTCACATGCAGGTTGAACATACAGGAATTGTGTATTACGGTTTTGGAGCAAATACCGATATTGTAGCTGCTTCGGTTGAAGCGTATATTAACGCAATAAATCAGTTTGTGAAGTAAATCTGCCCCCTAACCCCCTAAAAGGGGAATAATGAGCTTGAAAGAAATTTTAAAGAAAAAATAAATATATTTAATATAACAATGAATAATACAGAAAATAATGATAAACGCTCGACAACTCCCCCTTCAGGGGGTTGGGGGGCAGGTCAGGCAACTACGCTCTTTGACAAAATATGGGATGCGCATGTCGTATCATCGGTCAAAAACGGACCGACTCAGTTGTATATTGATCGGCATTTTTGTCACGAAGTAACAAGTCCACAGGCATTCAATGGACTTCGTGCACGCGGACTGAAAGTTTTCCGCCCTGGGCAAACTACAATGACTGCCGATCATAATACGCCTACAATCAATCAGGATCAGCCGGTGAAAGATCCGGTTTCACGTAATCAATTAGATACTTTTGCACGTAATGCTGCTGAGTTCAAAATGCCACTTTTCTTTCCGCTTGGACATGAAAAAAATGGCGTAGTACACATTATCGGACCCGAGAATGGTTTTACACAGCCGGGAATGACCATTGTTTGCGGCGATAGTCATACTTCTACTCACGGTGCTTTCGGAACAATTGCGTTTGGTATTGGTACAAGCGAGGTGGAAATGGTTTTGGCAACACAGTGTATTCTGCAAACCCGTCCTAAAACAATGCGTATTACTTTTAACGGTAAGTTGAGCGAAGGAGTTACTTCAAAAGATCTTGCGCTTTACATGATTTCAAAACTTACCACAGGTGGCGCTACCGGATATTTTGTGGAATATGCAGGCGAAGCTATCAGTAATATGAGCATGGAAGAACGTATGACTGTATGTAACTTGTCGATTGAAATGGGAGCTCGTGGAGGCATGATTGCTCCTGACGAAACAACTTTTGCTTATGTAAAAGGGCGTGAATTTGCTCCAAAAGGCGAGGAATGGGAACAGAAGCTTGCTTACTGGAAAACTTTAAAAACAGATGATGGAGCAGTTTTCGATAAAGAATTAGTTTTTGATGCTGCCGATATTCAACCAATGATAACTTATGGAACTAATCCGGGAATGGGAATGGGTATAACCGATTCAATCCCTGTATTGGAGTCCGTTGACGAAGCAGGTCAGATTTCTTATCTTAAATCGTTGGAATATATGGGTTTTCAACCCGGAGAGAAGCTTTTAGGTAAACAAATTGATTATGTTTTCCTTGGAAGTTGTACCAATGGTCGTATTGAGGATTTCCGGATTTTTGCTGATTACGTTAAAGGTAAAAAGAAAGCCGATAATGTAACTGTATGGCTCGTACCCGGAAGTTGGATGGTAGAGAAACAAATTCATGAAGAAGGATTGTACGATATTTTGACCGAAGCCGGTTTTGCATTACGTCAGCCGGGTTGTTCAGCTTGTTTGGCTATGAACGATGATAAAGTTCCTGCCGGAAAATATGCGGTGTCCACATCGAATCGTAACTTCGAAGGCCGTCAGGGACCGGGAGCGCGTACAATTCTCGCAGGTCCGCTTGTTGCTGCAGCTGCAGCAGTAACCGGTCGCATTACCGATCCGAGAAAATAATGTGCCAATGTGC
>CAYONE010000005.1:35866-68980 GCA_964405245.1 uncultured Paludibacter sp. | reverse complement strand
AATCAACTTTTGAAAAGTGGAACGTCTATAGGTGCGAATGTTCGAGAAGCTCATAACTGTGAAAGTAAGCCGGATTTTATACATAAATTTAAAATTGCAGCAAAAGAAGCCGACGAAACAGAATATTGGCTGCTTTTGTGTAAATATTCTGAAAATTACCCTTTCGATGAATTTCTATTAGATGAAATAAAAGAAATAAAAAAAATTATTAATTGTATAATAAACACGTCAAAAAGCAAGTAAGTCGCTGCCAAATTAATCCCAAATTCGAAATCTTCGTTTTTGCTTCGATTGGCACATTGGCTTATTTTCTCATTGGCATATTAAGAATATGGAAAAGTTTATAACATTAACTTCAACAATGGTTCCACTTCCTATTGAGAATGTGGATACCGATCAGATAATTCCGGCTCGCTTCCTGAAAGCGACGGATAAAAACGGTTTTGGCGATAATCTTTTTGCCGACTGGCGTTATAACAAAGATGGCAGCCCTAAAGCGGATTTTGTACTTAATAATCCTTTGTATTCAGGTTCAATACTTGTTGCCGGAAAAAACTTCGGTTCAGGTTCAAGTCGCGAACATGCGGCGTGGGCTATCGATGGTTATGGGTTTAAAGTAGTTGTTTCGAGCTTCTTTGCCGATATTTTTCAAAACAATGCGCTAAACAATGGCGTATTACCTGTTGTTGTTTCTGTTGAGTTTTTGGCTGAAATTTTTGCTGCTGTTAATGCTGATGCAAAATCAACAGTAACAGTTGATTTGGAAAATCAAACAATAACCAACAATTCAAACGGTAAATCAGAGAAATTTGAAATTAACGCATACAAAAAAGAATGTTTGCTGAATGGTCTCGATGACATCGATTATCTTCTAAATAAAAAAGATTTGATTGTAGAATTTGAGAAAAACAGAGTAGTTTTCTAAATCTTAGAATTAAGTTATACTTTTTTTTATCGGAATAAAATGAGAAAATTACAAAATCCATGGAAACTGCTGCCTGAATATTTGTGTGTTGGTTGTTCGCCAAACAATATAGCAGGAGTGAAAATGACATTTTATGAAGATGGAGACGATATTGTATCGGTTTGGAAACCTGAATCGCGTTTTCAGGGCTGGCACAACACTTTACATGGTGGAATTCAATCGTTACTGATGGATGAAATTGCAGCATGGACTATAGCCCGAAAGTTGCAAACAACCGGAGTAACATCAAAACTTGAAGTTCGTTTTCGTAAGGCGCTTTACACAACTGATAAATATTTAATTATAAGAGCTTCTATTATTGAAATAAAAAGAAATATTGCTACAATAAAAGCGGAAATTTTCAATCAAAATAATGAATTGTGTGCCAATGCTGATTGTACATATTTCACATTTACCAAAGATAAAGCAACCGAAATGAAATTTTTTGGTTGTGAAATATCAGAAAGCGAAATATCTTTAGAAGAAATAATAAACAGGTTGCAATAATAAATTATATGACAGATATAAATAAAGTTCCTGACAATCCTCAGTTTACTTACGAAATTGGAAATACATCTGAAAGCAACTTTATCGAAATAATGGACACCACCCTCCGAGATGGTGAACAGACTTCCGGCGTATCTTTTGCGGCGCAGGAAAAACTGAGTATTGCAAGACTTTTATTGGAAGAATTATGTGTTGACCGCATTGAAATTGCTTCGGCGCGCGTATCGGAAGGTGAATTTGCATCGGTGAAACGTGTAGCCGAGTGGGCAAGAAGAAATGGACATATTCGTAAAGTTGAAGTGCTCGGATTTGTCGATGGTTACACTTCGCTTAACTGGATTAAAAATGCCGGATGCGAAGTTATCAATTTACTTTGCAAGGGTTCTTTGAAACACTGCACTTATCAGCTTCGTAAAACGGTTGAAGAACATATTTCAGATATAAAAGTAGTACTTTCCAATGCCCGCGAAATGGGAATTGCTGTAAATGTTTATCTTGAAGACTGGTCCAATGGAATGCGCGAATCAGAGGAATATGTTTACCAAATTGTTGATGGGCTGAAAAACGAAAATATTGTTCGTTATATGTTGCCCGATACACTTGGTGTTCTGAATCCTGATGAAACACGCTTATATTGCACTAAAATGATAGAACGCTATCCTGATTTACATTTTGATTTTCATGCGCACAACGATTACGATTTGGCTGTGGCAAATGTTTTTGAGGCAGTAAAAGCGGGAGTGAGAGGTGTGCATGTTACTGTGAACGGACTTGGCGAGCGTGCCGGAAACGCACCTTTAACGAGTGTTTTGGCGGTTTTGCATGATCATGCCAAAGTTAAAACAAATCTTAAAGAAGAAAACGTAAATTCAGTAAGTAAAGTTGTTGAAACATATTCAGGCATCAGAATTCCTGCGAACAAACCGGTGATTGGCGATAATGTGTTTACGCAAGTAGCCGGTATTCACGCCGATGGCGATAATAAGAAAAACCTGTATTATAACGATTTACTTCCCGAACGTTTTGGTCGTACACGTCAGTACGCGCTTGGAAAAACTTCGGGTAAAGCAAATATTCTTAAAAATTTACAGCAGCTTGGCATCGAACTCGATGATGATTTAGTTCAAAAAGTTACGCAGCGTGTGATTGAGTTGGGCGATAAAAAAGAACTTGTTTCTTTGGAAGAACTTCCATTTGTTGTTTCCGATGTTTTAAACAGCGTAACGGAAGATCAGAATATTCAGTTGATGAATTATTCACTTTCTGTAGCTTACGGTCTGCGACCTGTTGCTTCAGTTAAGTTGAAAATATATGGACAGATATATGAACAAGCTGCTAGCGGTGATGGACAGTATAATGCGATTTCAAAAGCCATGTATAAAATTTATAAAAGTCTGAATAAGCCAACGCCTGAATTACTCGATTACGTAGTTGTGATTCCTCCCGGAGGAAGTACCGATGCCATTGTTCAAACAATAATTACATGGAAATTTGAAGGCAAAACCTTTAAAACACGCGGTTTGCATGGCGACCAAACTGTAGCTGCCATTAAAGCTACAATGAAGATGCTGAATATGATAGATTCGGGAAATATTCCTGTAGTTAGATATAATCAATTGCCATAAATATTGAAAACTTCAAAACATCGAAGAAACTTCAAAAAGAAACTTCAAAACATCGAAGATTTTTGAACGTTTCTTTTAATTAAACTTCAAAACTTAGATTAATTCCGATAGCGATCGGAAGAACGTTTTTTAGAATGAATCTTCAAAAGATAGAAACGTTTTAAAATCTATCGATGTTGAATCGTTTAAGCAGATTCTTAATAGTTTTCTTTTACTCAACTAAATATTTAAATATTTTTGAAAGTAAATAATTAAAATAGATATATATTCCAATGAGAAAATTAAACATTGCAGTTCTTCCCGGAGATGGGATTGGACCCGAAATTACTGAACAGGCATTGAATGTAACAAAAGCAATTTGTGCAAAATTTGGTCATGAACTTTCTTACCAACATGCCATAGTTGGTGCTTGCGCCATCGATGCTGTTGGTGAGCCTTATCCGCAGGCAACACACGATTTATGTATGAAATCGGATGCGGTGCTTTTTGGCGCTATCGGCGATCCGAAATACGACAATAATCCCAATGCAAAAGTTCGTCCAGAACAGGGCTTGCTGAAAATGCGAAAGGAACTCGGACTTTACGCCAATATTCGTCCTGTAACTACTTTTCCATCGTTAATTCATAAATCGCCATTGCGTGCCGATTTGGTTGATGGCGCTGATTTTATGTGCATTCGTGAACTTACCGGCGGCATGTATTTTGGTCGTCCACAGGGTAGGAGCGAAGATGGAAATACAGCTTACGATACCTGCGTTTATACCCGCGAAGAAGTGGAACGCATAATGCATTTGGCTTACAAATATGCAGGGCAGCGCCGTAAAAAAGTAACCATGGTTGATAAAGCGAATGTGATTGCGACATCGCGTTTATGGCGTCAGATTACCCAGGAAATTGCTCCACAGTATCCCGAAATTGAAACCGAATATATGTTTGTGGACAATGCAGCTATGCGTATTATTCAATGGCCTAAAAGCTTCGATGTGCTGGTAACTGAAAATCTTTTTGGTGATATTTTGACCGATGAAGCATCGGTAATTACAGGTTCGCTTGGTATGCTGCCTTCAGCATCAGTTGGAATTCATACTTCGGTTTTTGAACCCATTCACGGTTCGTATCCGCAGGCTGCCGGTAAAAATATCGCTAATCCGCTGGCTACGATACTTTCTGCAGCATTAATGTTTGAATACGCATTCAATATGATGGACGAAGGCGCGTTAATTCGTGAAGCTGTGGCTGCAAGTATGGATGCTAATGTTGTAACTGAAGATATTGCAAGTGGAGGAAAAGTGTATTCAACTTCCGAAGTGGGAGAGTGGGTTGTGAATTATATCAATTCAAAATAATTAAATGTGCTAATAAGCCAATGTGCAAATAATTAATGTGCCAATCGTAGTGAAACGAAGATTCCGCTTGCGGAATATACCAATAATTAAATTTACCAATTATACCTCTATAAAACATTTGATGAGAAATTAATCATAGTAAATTAATTGATTAATCTCTCTAAGCATATTTTTTGGTTATTTCTTTTTTTGAGGTGCTATTTATTTCTTTGTGTAACTTTGTGTAAATACTTTGTGTAGCTTTGTGTAATAGCTGTTACACAAAAAACACAAAGAAAACACACAAAAAACCCAAAGTCATTATGGATTATATATGAGAAAATGAGTTATCAAAGATTATTCTTGGATGTGCCATAGAAGTTCACAAACAACTTGGTCCAGGATTATTGAGTCGGCATACCAAGAATGTTTACTTTACGAACTATTAAATGCTGGATTGGAAGTAGTTAAGGAAAAGCCAATGCCAATTATATATAAAGATGTAAAATTAGATCACGGATATAGGATCGATTTATTGGTAAACAATAAAGTTGTAATAGAAATTAATACCGTTGAACAATTTACTGAAGTACATACAGCTCAAGTATTAACATATTTGAATTTAGGTAATTTTAAACTTGGATTATTGTTAAATTTCCATGTAACTACTCTAAAAAATGGTATAAAAAGAGTGATTAATTAAAATAGCACCTCAAAAAAAGAAATAACCTATTTTTTATTCTTAATTATAATCACCTTTCGGCATTGCTGTCAGGTGATTTTTTTTGCATAAATGGTATTTCGCGGAAATTTTCATGATTCGTAAACACTGAAAATTTAATAATGCTCTTTACATTTATGATTTTTGTGCCTAAATGATTTTCGATGATATGAACCGGTAATTCCGAACAATAAAAAGCAGTAGTGTCATTTGAATCAAATTTTTCATCGAAAGGAATATTCTTAATTAAATAATTGTGAGCATATTCAGCAATTAGATTATTGTTGGGGCTGCGAAGTCTGTAAACCCTTACAGTTTCTGGTCGGCTATCATTCCAGAATTCCAGTAAACTGCATTGTTGCATACCATCGTAATCCGAAACTTTTTTCGAAAGAGAATGAATAACATTGAAATTTCCTGTCGAATCCTGAAATAAAATACCACAATGCGATATGTTGACGGTATCGTTTAGTCGTGAAGCAATAATTTCACTTATCAAACCATAACTTTTCCGCAAAATTATATCGCCGTTTTGAATGGAATCAGTGCAATAAAACAATAATTCTGTTGTATCTCTTCGTATATTACATGAATTTGAAGCATACAACAGAACTATTAAAACTAAGATTTTGGCTACTTTAGTTTGTTTTCTACCAGCCACTTGCCATCAACTTTTACTAAATGAACTTTTTCTTCTTTAGATTCAGATATTTCACCTTGTTTTAAATCAAGTACGCCACTTGCTAAGAAAACAACATCCGCTGAATTACCATCTTCCGATAATGTTACGCTTTTCTTTTCAAGTTTAATGTTTGACTTTTTCATATCACTAACTTTGTCGGTGGTAAACGCTGCAATCAAATCGATAGTTTGCTGGGAGTCTTCGGTGCATAATGCTTTTGCTCCGTCAAAATCAGCAGTATAAACTGCTTTTAGGAATTTTTCAGCAGTAACTTCAGGTTCGTTCCCTCCGGAACATGCTGTTAGCGCAATTAAAGGTAACAGCGCAAGAATTAATCTCATTTTTTTCATACGAATAATTTTTTGGTGAATAAAAAAGTTGCTTTAATTGCGAATAAAAGTTATCTCTAAACATAACGCAATAAAAATAGTGCTTATTTTTTGTTAAAACAAATAAAAATATAATTTATTTGCAAAAAATTATTTTTTTAACATTTTGTCAGTAATTTGTCAAAACATTGACAACAAAAGTGATATTATAATTGAGTTAAGTTTTATGTAAGTTGAAAAATTAAAATTTTAATATTTACATGAATTATTTACCTAAAGCTGATTTTTTCTGACGACTTAATTTATTACCTTGTAGTTTTTCATTGTTAAAATACACTTACTGTTTTCAATTGAATTTGGTTGAATGCATATTCCACTTATTTTGTATGTTTATCAATATTATTGTACTTTTATCTATTCAGAAACCACTTTATTTTTCAGAACTTTGTATAAATCTTTGTTTGCATAAAAAAAGTGAAAGTCGAAATTTTATATACAAAATATTATGAATAGATTACTTATTTACGTGTTTAGTTTTTTGATATTGAATGGAATATCTGCGTTTTCACAAAACAAACCGGTTACAGTGGATGAGAACCTTGGTTTGAAATCGGGTGCCGATCCTGCTAAAGCATTACGTGGTATAGCTCCCGGAAGTAGTCGAAAAAAGGGTCGCCCTGTGGTTTTTACTATCGGCGATTCAACCGTGAAAAACGGAAAAGACGATGGCAGCAACAATCAGTATGGCTGGGGAAGTTTCCTTTGGCAATGGTTCGATACAACCAAAGTCTCCGTTGAAAACCACGCCTTAGGAGGTCGCAGTAGTCGTACTTTTATTACTGAAGGACTTTGGGATAAAGTTTTGGCAGGAGTACAAAAAGGTGATTATGTGTTTATTCAGTTTGGACATAACGATGCCGGAATGTTGAATACTGGCACTCGTCCGCGCGCTTCGCTCCGTGGAAATGGAGACAACGATACTACTGTAGTAATGGAAGCAACGGGGAAAGAAGAAACGATTTATACTTTTGGAAGATATATGCGTAAATATGCTGCCGATGTAAAAGCCAAAGGTGCTACGCCCATAATTCTTTCACATATTCCGCGAAATAACTTTGTAACCAAGGATAGTTTGAAAATTATTCGCAACGATAAAGGTTTTGGTGCATGGTGTAAAGAAGCTGCTGCTATGGAAAGAGTGCCTTATATTGATTTGAATGGACTCGTTGCTGATAAATACGAACGAATGGGAAAAGATTCGGTACAACTTATGTTTTTTGGCGATCATACACACACTTCAAAATTAGGAGCCGAACTGAATGCTAAAACAGTTGCAGAAGGTGTCAAACTATCAAAACATAAAATGCTGAAAAAATTAAAGAAGGCGTTGAAGAAATAATGTGTCAATTTAGTATGTTTGAAAAGTTTGTAAGGTTTGAAAAGTTATAAAGTCTTGACTCTTTTCTCTTTGTTCTGATTAAATAGTAAATGGCAAATCTGTAAATAGTAAATAAATTAATGAATAAGTTTTCATTTTTTTCAATTCTTTTTTCAATCATTTTCTTTCAGATAAATGCTCAGGTAAAAACCGAAAAAATTCGTGTGTCAGCGCCTTTTCGTATGCCAGTATTGTCTATTCCTGATTTTTCCGAAAGTCCTGAATTTGTAATTACTGATTTTGGAGCTGTGCAGGGCAATAAAGTCAAAACTTCAAAAGCAATTTATGATGCCATAACAGCTGCAAATGGAGCAGGTGGTGGTACAGTTTTGATTCCTGCGGGAGAATGGTTAACAGGTAAAGTTCACTTTAAAAGTAATGTAAATCTTCATTTAAGTAAAGATGCCGTTTTGCTTTTCGATGATAATCCCAACGATTATTTACCTGCTGTACCTGTAAGTTGGGAAGGTTTAGAATGTATGAATTATTCACCTTTACTTTATGCTTACGAATGTAAAAACATTGCAATAACCGGTGAAGGAAAGATAAAAGCAAAAATGGATCAATGGAGAATGTGGTTCAGCCGTCCGCCCGGACACATGAACAGTTTGGTGCACCTTTACAATCTCGCCCATCAAAATGTGCCAACAGTTGAACGGAATATGGTGAACGATTCAGCCAATCTGCGTCCGCATTTAATTCACTTCAACCGCTGCGAAAATATTCGTCTTGAAAATTTCAGTATCGAAAATTCACCATTTTGGACTATTCATACTTATATTTGTAAAAATGTATTGTTGCGGAAATTAAATGTTTATGCTCACGGACACAACAACGATGGCTACGACCCTGAAATGACTCAAAATACTTTGGTTGAAGATTGCATTTTTGATCAGGGCGATGATGCTATTGCAGTAAAGTCGGGTCGCGACCACGAAGCATGGCGACTTGCAATTCCAACCCGTAATCTGGTAATTCGTAATTGTGTTGTAAAAAACGGACATCAGCTCCTTGCCATCGGGAGCGAACTTTCGGGCGGTATCGAAAATGTTTATATGAGAAATTGCTCGGTTGCTCCCGATGCGAAAATGTTTCATCTGGTATTTATTAAAACCAATGAACGCAGAGGAGGATACGTAAAAAATATTATCGTTGAAAATATAAATTCGGATAATATGAGCGAAGGTATTTTGGGTATCGAAACTGATGTGCTTTATCAGTGGCGCAATTTAATGCCAACTTACGACCGGGTATTAACACCTATCAGCAAAATAAAATTGAAAAATATACGTGCCGGAAAAGTAAAATTTGTTTCGCGCATTTTGGGTGAAAAAGAATTGCCGATAAAAAATGTGAGTCTGAAAAATGTGGAGGCAAATGAAATCTCAGGTGAAAAACACATTCATCAGAACTTAAAACCTGACTTTTCAAAGGAATCTTCAAAGTCAGTTAAAACAGAGAAGCCAACTGAACCTATGTTTCCAATCTAAAAATATTTTTCAGGAAATAAATTATTATTTGATGTGTAAATTTCAAAATTTCAAACACCTGAATTAATGCAAAAAGTAAAATAATTAATACCATAAAACAATGAACACACTTAAATTTAAAAATATTTTTCGTGGATTATTAAGCTTCCTGTTGTTGTTTTGTATTGCTTCGTGTAATACAAAAAATGAAAAAACAGAAGAAGTAAATGATTCGAATACACCACTGCATTTAATGAAACCTGATTACAACACACCTTACGGAGTGGCTGAAATCAATCAGGTAAAATTAGTTACTGACCGTGTGCTGACTTTTTTAGAGAAAGCTACACCTACAAAAGTTATTAATAAAGACACTAAAGCCGAGATAACCGATTTCAGTAAAATCGATAAAAATTCGGTACTTGAACGTGGACAATTTCGCCTCGCGAGTTACGAATGGGGCGTAACTTATTCCGCAATGTTACAGGTTGCCGAATCATCGGGCGATAATCGTTATTCTAAATACGTTTCCGATAGATTTGCTTTTCTGTCTGAAGTTGCGCCTTATTTCCGAAATCTCCAAAAAGAAGGTGTTGTTGACCCGCAAATGCGTCAGATGTTGCATCCTGAAGCCTTAGACGATGCCGGCGCTGTTTGTGCGGCTATGATAAAAGCTCAACTTTTGGGCTTTCAGTTCGATGGTCGTCCGTTTATCGACAATTACATTGATTATATCATGAATAAAGAATATAGATTGGCTGATGGTATTTTTGCCCGTAATCGTCCGTTACACAATACCGTTTGGCTCGACGATATGTATATGTCAATACCGGCAATTGTAAATATGGGTAAATATACAGGCGATACTAAATATTACGATGAAGCTGTTAAACAGATTTTGCTTTTCAAACAGCGCATGTGGTTGCCTGAGAAGAATCTTTTCCGACATGGTTGGGTAGAAAATATGAATCCGCATCCTTCTTTTCACTGGGCGCGCGCCAATGGTTGGGCAATTTTAACATTAGTTGAAGTGCTTGATGTACTGCCCGAAAATTACATAGGGCGTGATGAAATCCTGAAACTCTATCAAAATCATGTACAAGGTTTGTCAGCATTGCAATCGGGCGAAGGTTTTTGGCATCAATTGCTCGATAAGAGTGATTCCTACCTTGAAACTTCGGCAACAGCCATTTATACTTATTGTATTGCTCGCGGAATAAATAAAGGGTGGATTAATGCAATTGCTTACGGACCTGTGGCTATGCTTGGCTGGCATGCTGTTTCAACCAAAGTGAACGATGCCGGTGAAGTTGAAGGAACATGTGTAGGAACAGGAATGGGTTTCGATCCCGCGTTTTATTATTATCGTCCGGTTCACAAATATGCTGCACATGGATATGGTCCGGTTTTACTCGCGGGTGGCGAAATGATTCGTTTGTTGAAAAACGCTCATCCGAAAATGAACGACAGCGCCGTACAGTTTTACGAAGAAGAACAAAAAACAAATGAGCCCATATTTTACCTCCCCTAGCCCCTCCAGAGGAGGGGAAAAGTGGGTATCTTTGATTTTTTTTTGTAACATTAAACTTTCAAACATCAAACTTTTCAAAAATGACACGTCAAGCTTTTAAAATGTTTCTGAAACCCGGCTTCGAAGCTGAGTACGAAAAACGCCATAACGCTATATGGCCTGAGTTAAAAAAATTGTTGCAGGATGCAGGAGTTTGTGATTATTCCATATTTTGGGATAAAGATACCAATATCCTTTTTGCTGTGCAGAAAAACACCGGCGAAGGTGGTTCGCAGGATTTGGGTTCTACCGAAATTGTAAAACGCTGGTGGGCTTATATGGCCGATATAATGGAAACAAATCCTGATAATTCGCCAATATCAATTCCTTTGCCCGAAGTATTTTATATGGAGTAGAAGTCCCATAAATCACCATCAGGTCGGAATTTAAGAGCTCTGTATCCATAAAAAATATTTTCAATGAAAATAATCAAAACATATTTTAAATCTTCATTTTTGGGATTTAGGAACCTTTCTTTAGTTCTACTTTTACTTTCGATGAATTCATTTAGTCAAACAACTACAAAAGTACTTGATACCTGGAAATTCTCGAAAGGCGATAATGAGTCAGCTTCCACTGTCGGTTTTAACGATGCTGTTTGGCAAACAGTAAAAGTGCCGCACGATTGGGCTATTTACGGACCTTTCGATAAGGAAATTGACAAACAGGTGGTGCAAATTACACAAAACAACGAAAAAGTAGCTACCGAAAAAACCGGACGTACAGGCGCGCTGCCTTTTATTGGCGTGGGTTGGTATCGTACAAAAGTAACCGTTCCCGAATTTTCGGAAGGCAAAAAAGCAATTCTGTCTTTCGATGGAGCCATGAGTAACGCGAAGGTTTACGTTAATGGTCGGTATGTGGGTGAGTGGCCCTTTGGATATAATTATTTTTATTTCGATATCAGTTCATTTCTAAAAAAAGGCGAAGAAAATACAATCGCGGTAAGACTCGAAAACTTTCCGTTCTCTTCACGCTGGTATCCCGGAGCAGGACTTTACCGAAAAGTGCAGCTTACAGTGAAAAACGCTGAAAGTTTCAAACATTGGGCGCATTTTATTACCACACCTTTCGTTACCGACGATGTGGCGAAAGTAAATATCCGTTCGCAGGTGCAGGGTGAAAATTTACAGGTCAAAGCCATTATTCGCGATGCCGATGGAAAAGTGGTGGCTGAAAATTTAGCAAACCAACGCTTTGGGGATGAAATTGAACAAAATATAGGCTTAAAAAATCCAAAACGCTGGAGTCCTGAAACGCCTTATCTTTATACAGCAGAACTTCAACTTTATCAGGGTAATACGCTTAAAGATACAGAAACAATTCGTTTTGGTGTCCGAACTATAAAATACAGCGCCGAAAAAGGTTATGAACTGAACGGGAAAATAACCAAGTTCAAAGGTGTCTGTCTGCATCACGATTTGGGTCCGCTGGGAGCTGCCATCAACACAGCTGCCCTGCGTCGTCAGCTCACTATTTTAAAAGATATGGGTTGCAATGCCATTCGCTCTTCGCACAATATGCCTTCGTTGGAGCAATTGGAATTGTGTGATGAAATGGGCTTCCTGTTTCTTGCTGAAAGTTTCGATGAATGGAAAAAACCAAAAGTGAAAAACGGTTACAATCTTTATTTCGACGAGTGGGCAGAAAAAGATGTGGTAAATCTGGTACATGCCACCCGCAATCATCCCTGTATCGTGATGTGGAGCTCGGGCAATGAAGTACCCGACCAATGGGGAAGCGAAGGTGTGAAACGCGCTAAATGGTTGCAGGATATTTTCCACCGCGAAGACCCGACACGCCCTGTAACCGTGGGAATGGATCAGGTGAAAGCGGTAATGGAAAGTGGTTTTGGCGCCATTATGGACATTCCCGGACTGAACTATCGTGTGCATCTTTACGAAGAAGCTTACAAGCGTTTTCCGCAGGGCTTGCTTTTAGGTTCAGAAACTGCTTCTACAGTAAGTTCACGCGGTATTTATAAATTTCCGGTTAAGGAATACAAAGATAAGAATTATGTTGATTTGCAATGTTCATCTTATGATTTGGAAGCTTGTAACTGGTCGAATATTCCCGAAGTGGATTTCGAAATGCAGGACGACAAACCCTGGGTAATTGGCGAATTTGTGTGGACAGGTTTCGATTATCTGGGCGAACCAACTCCTTACGATAATTTCTGGCCTTCGCGCAGTTCCTATTTTGGAATTTGTGATTTGGCCGGACTTCCCAAGGATCGTTATTATCTTTACAGAAGCCGCTGGAATACTGAAGATGAAACACTTCACATTCTGCCTCACTGGACTTGGCCCGGACGCGAAGGCGAAGTAACGCCGGTTTTTGTCTATACAAATTTCAACAGCGCCGAACTGTTTATCAACGGAAAAAGTCAGGGTATTCAGCAGAAAAGTAAAAATTCGAAACTCGAACGTTACCGCCTGATGTGGATGAACGCGAAATACGAGTCCGGAACTATTAAAGTAGTTGCTTATGATGATAAAGGAAAAGCTTTGGCCGAAAAATCGGTTTCCACTGCCGGCAAACCTTACGCGCTGAAACTCGAAGCCGACCGTTCAAAGATAAAAGCTGATGGCGAAGATTTGAGCTATATCACAGTGTCGGTAGTCGATAAAAATGGAAATCTTTGCCCCACAGCCACCAATCAATTGAAATTCTCGACCAAAGGAGCGGGCAATTTCCGTGCGGTTTGCAATGGCGATGCTACTTCGCTGGAAATGTTTCATTTACCTACAATGAAAACATTTAGCGGAAAATTAGTAGTAACCTTGCAGTCGTCCGAAAATGCGGGAAATATCGAACTTGCTGTGTCGGGTAAAGGATTGAAAACGGGAAAAATTGTGATTGAAACGATCAGGTAATTATTTGAAGATTTGAAGATTTGAAAATTTGAAGATGCAAAATTTAAGATTTTATGTTTTACAAAAAATAATTGCACAAAAGAAATCTCGAAATTTCTGTAATTCAAATTAATGCAATTGTAAATTGTAAATTGTAATCCCGACACTTCGGGATCAATTGTAAATTATATTGAATCATATTCATCATGCAGAATAATTTTTTAAAAATATTAGGAGTTTCTCTTTTTGCAGTTTTATTGTCGACCACGGCTGAAGCGCAAATTGGCAGGCGTTTTCCATCGGAACGTAAAGTGATATATGACCCTTTAACAGGAAATAAGCTGATTTTTCTGACAAGTACACCTGCCGGCGATGGTAAAATTTATCAAACGCACAATCAGTGGACTTCGGATGGAAAATGGCTCATATTCAAATCGAACAGAGTGAAAGGCGAAGCCATAGCGGTAAACGAAAAAACGGGTGAAATGGTTCAGGTAACCGAAGGCGGATACACCGGTATGCTAAACATTGCACGTAAAAGCATGTATTTATATTTTATGCGAAAAACAGCCAATGATTCTCTCGGACGAAGTCTGGCAATAGTGGAAGTAAATCTCGATAAACTTTTTGCGGACAGCAAGTCCGGAAAATTGAAGGATAAATCGGCTTACGAGCGTATTTGCGGCATTACTTCACCCGAATTGCAGGCTGGTGGCGATATGGCGCTCGATGGTGATGAAGAATGGGCTTGGTTCAGGGTAGGAAAGGAATATGCTGCAAAACACTTGCCCGCCGGAACAAAAATTGAATCCAATTTCGGCCCGAGAAATATGGGCGCCGGACCTTCCGGTATTGCCGGTATGAATCTTAAAACCGGTGAAATAAAATACGTAACTTCTGTTCCGTTTCAGGTTGGTCATCTACAAACGAATCCATGGGTTCCGGGACAGATAGTTTTCTGTTGGGAAACTGGTGGAAAATCGCCGCAACGTACCTGGATCGTACATTCCGATGGTTCGGGCTTGCGTCCTTTATATCCCGAAGCAGATTTCGAATGGGTAACGCACGAAGCCATAATCAGTCCCGACGAAGTTGCAATTGCCATTATGGGACATCGGAAGATATTAACAGAAACAGATACAACAGGTTTTAAAGGCACTGATGTGTCCGGTGCAAATCCCGGACAGGACAAAGGCTGGGGAAATTGTGGTACGCGGGAGAAACCTACCGGACTTGGAATCGTAAATATCAACACGCGTGAAATGTCCATTGCAGGGCAAATACCAACCGGAAGCGGATTCTGGCATGTCAGTGGTTCGCCCGACAGGCGTTTTGTTGTTGGCGACGATTTTGCACGAAATATTTATCTTATCAATCGCCGCACAAACGAAATGATGTTACTTTCCGCGGGACACAAACCAACAGCTGCAGATCATCCGCATCCTACCTTCAGCCCTGATGGAACAAAAATTCAAATTCAGTCGGCAATGCTTTCTGCTGATAATGAATCGATGAATATTTGTGTTATTCCCGTTCCCAAAAAATGGTTGAAAAAAAAACAGAATCAGTAGTAAGAAGTTTATGAAGAAAATCATCTATATTATTTCCGTTTTTTATTTGTTGTCAGCTGTTCAGTTGCAAGCTAAAAACTATTTTGTCGCGCCAACTGGCAACGACACAACAGGCACAGGTACCATCGATTTGCCTTATCGAACTATTATGAAGGCACAGCAGTTTGTGCTGGCTGGCGATACCGTGTTTTTGCGCGGTGGAACTTATAAAATGTCTGAATCGCAGATTTATCTGAAATCAAGCATTTGGGCATATATTAATTATTTAGACAAAAGCGGAACATCGGCAACTAAGCGAATATGTTACTGGGCATATCCTGGTGAGAAACCGATCATTGATATGTCGGATGTAAAACCAGCGGATCACCGAAATATCGTTTTTTATGTAAAAGGCTCGTGGTTGCATTTTAAGGGTTTGGAAATAATTAAGACACAGGTGACAATTACCGCTCACACCCAAAGCGAATGTTTCCGCAACGAAGGCGGCAGTAATAACATTTACGAACAATGCGTGATGCGCGATGGTATGGCTATTGGATTTTACCTGACAAAAGGAGCTAATAATCTTGTGCTTAACTGCGATGCGTACAATAACTGGGACAGCGTGTCTGAGTCAGGCAGAGGTGGCAATGTGGATGGTTTTGGCTTTCACGGTAACAAAGGCAGCACCGGAAATGTGATTCGTGGTTGTCGCGCATGGCTCAACAGCGACGATGGCTACGATTGTATCAACAATGCCGAAAACGTGGTTTTCGACAATTGCTGGGCTTTTTACAATGGATATTCCACCGGTTTCGTGAGTAGGGGCGATGGGAATGGTTTCAAAATTGGTGGTTATGGTCAGGCGCCAAAAGTGGCTTCATTGCCAAATCCGATTCCTGCCTATACAGTGAAATTTTGTATGGCTTACCGCAATAAAGCCAGTGGATTTTATGCCAATCATCATGTAGAAACGGGCAGTTACTGGTACAATAATTCGGCTTATCGCAATTCAACCAATTTCAATATGCTGAGCCAGATGATTACTAAAAGTACCAAAACCGGCAACGATACCACCATCGACTGTGCAGGCATTCGCCATATTCTCAAAAATAATCTTTCATTTAAATATTCAACGCAGCGCGATACGCTGAATTTAGGCACAAGCACCAATCAATATAACTCTTTTACGCCGGGCATGGGCGTTACTGTCAGTACCGACGATTTTCTCAGTATAGACGAAGCTTTGCTCGTTTCGCCCCGACAAGCCGACGGCAGTTTGCCAAAATTGAATTTTATGCGTTTAAAACCGGGCAGCGATTTGATAAATAAAGGCGTGAATCTGGGTTTCCCTTATTTTGGCGCCACACCCGATTTGGGCGCTTTCGAATTTGAAGAAAGTACAGCCTTGAACTTTCCAAATTACAACAAATTAAATATTTACCCGAATCCGTTCAGTGATGAGATTTTTATTGAAGCTGAGCACATTTTGACAATTGAAGTGTTTGATATAAATGGAAATCACATCTCTGATTTCAAAACACAGAACAATGTAAATCTTTCGTTTCTGAAACAGGGTGTCTATTTTGTCAGAATAAAAACAGCCGACAATGAAATTTACGTGAATAAATTGTTGAAACTTTAAAAAGCAATTCCGTATGAACAAATTTTTATGCTTGATAATACTTTTGTATCAGACTCTGGTTGTCGGTGCCAGTACATTTTATGTGGCGGTTGATGGAAATGACCAGCATCCCGGTACAAAACAACAACCATTTTCCGGCATTATGCGTGCTCAGGAAGCTGTTTTGCCTGGCGATACTGTGTTTATCAGAGGAGGAAAATATGTTCTGAACGAAAATCAAATTGCGCGTTCGCAAAGAATCTGGGTGTATGTTCACGATTTGCATAAAAGCGGCGAGCCCGACAAACGGATACATTATTTTGCATATCCGGGCGAAAAACCAGTGTTCGATTTTTCGAATATAAAACCGGCAAACAAACGGATCATGGCTTTCAATGTTACCGGTTCGTGGATACATTTTAAAGGAATCGAAGTTACCGGAGTACAGGTTACAATACTCAAGCACACGCAATCGGAATGTTTTCACAATGAAGGCAGCAATAATATTTACGAGCAACTTTCGATGTACGATGGGCAGGCAATTGGTTTTTACCTGAACAAAGGTTCGCGCAATCTGGTGCTTAACTGCGACGCCTGGAATAATTATGATTATACTTCACAGGGTGGTCGTGGTGGCAATGTAGATGGTTTTGGTTTTCATGGCGGACCTGGCGATGTGGGAAATGAAATTCGTGGTTGCCGCGCCTGGTTCAACAGCGACGATGGTTACGACCTTATTCGCTCTGCCGAAACGGTTGTAATTGATAATTGCTGGGCTTTCTACAATGGTTTTTCGAAAGATTTTCAAAGTCTTGGCGATGGAAATGGTTTCAAAGCCGGAGGCTGGGGCTTAAAAAAAGATGAGCGTGTACCCGATTCGATTAAAGGGCATATTATACGCTTTTGTGTAGCTGTGCGAAATAAAGCCAGTGGTTTTTATTCAAATCATCATCCCTCAGGCAGTGTTTGGGTAAATAATACGGCTTATCGCAACAGGTTTAATTTTAATATGTTAAACCGAAATGCTGCATTTACGGAATCGGTTCCGGGTTTTGGTCATAAACTAAAAAATAATGTATCTTTTGTTCCTTCAGATTCTCATATCCACAATATCGATATCAGTAAAAATATTGTTCTGAATAATTCATTTTCGATACCTGTTGATATTGCCGAAAATGATTTTCAGAGTCTCGACGAAAGTCTGCTCACTGCTACGCGCCAACCCGATGGTAGTTTACCTGAAAACGGATTTTTGCGTCCCGCTAAGAAAAGTCAGCTTACCGACAAAGGTATCGATGCCGGCTTTCCATTCAAAGGAAAAGCCCCCGATTTGGGAGCTTTTGAGGTGGAATGAAATGTTGAGAAAGCCTATTCAATTCTTCCATAATGACAAACCAATAATTTCCCATCATCGTCGTGTAAGTGCATACCGTTTCCTTCGCAGTAGCGCCACATATCGCAGTCGGTGCATTTTCCGGTGTGCGCCCATTCACGGTTGCGAAAAGGTTCGAAGCGGTTGCTCCACACTTCCCAGAAATTATCGGTATAAATATTTCCCTGATGAAAGTTTGAACGAATACTCGGGCAGGCTGAAATAGATCCATCGGCAAGCACCGAAGCTACATTAATTCCGGCATGACAGGTATAAAAATGGTCGCGGACTTCCTGTTCGTAATTGCCCAGAAATCCTTCGCAACCATAACTTAAATGAATACGGTTTTCTTTTCGGGTTTCGCTTATAAAATCGAGCACAGAAGTAAATTCTTCGTTCGAAAGTTGTAATTCTGCATGTTCAGCAGCTCTGCCAACGGGAAAAATGGTGAAAATCCGCCACTCTTTTACGCCCGTTTCAATCAGGAATTCTTTGAATGCTTTTAAATCGTTGATATTATTCTTATTCACACAAGTAACCACATCCCAAGCAATATCATTTACTTTTGTAAGCATTTTAATTGCCTTGAGCGCGTTTGCATAACTTTTCGGTTTATTCCTTAGCCAGTTATGCGCTTCCTCAAATCCATCGAAGCTTATGGTAATTGAATGCAAACCTGATTGAAGCAGTGAATGAAGGCGTTGTGCGGTTAATGCCATGCCATTGGAAACCAATCCCCACGGGAAACCTCTGTCATACAATTGTTTTCCACAAATTTCCAAATCATTACGCAGCAAAGCTTCGCCGCCGGTGAAAATTATCATAGTTTTATGCGGATTTACATGCGGTGTGATTTCATCAATCACTCTCATAAAATCGGGAATCGGCATGTCTTTTTTATCGGACTGAACATGACAATCGCTTCCACAATGAAGGCACGATAAATTACAACGCAACGTACATTCCCAGAATAAAGTAGTCAGTTCGTGTAAATGAGCATTGTTATGCCTCATTTTCCGGAAAATTTCAAGTCCGATTTTTTTACGAAGCGAAGGTTTTTTATTCATTCGATTTTCTTTTCAACTCAATGTTTTTTTCTACAGTAAATTTTCCATCGTACCAGCCTTTAGGTTTTCCGCTTCTTGTAGCATCTTTAAAATCTACATTGATTATGGTGTCCTGATACAAACCATTTTCTTCACCATCAATATCCTGCACAAATACCGGAATTGTATCGCTTAGATATTCTTCGATAGAAAAATGATCAGTTAGATTAAACGCACCATTTACATCTGTCGTATCAGCTTTATAAATTCTGTAATCGGTTGGTAAAACACCGTACATTAAAACCGGATAGTCATTTTTATAGTATCTGCTGAAACCAATTCTTATTCCTTTTATGGGTTTTGAATCTGATTTATCTATCACTTTACCTTTTACACTATAGTCTGCATTAGGTACACCATATTCTTCGCGCGGTTCACAATTACTGAAACCAAGTAATGCTAAAGCAGAGGCTAAACCAAGGTTTATTATTCTGATAATCAATTTTCTAAATTTCATAGGAACTTTTTTTTATAATCTAAGTTTATTTTCTTTTCATCTCAATGTTTTTCTCCACTGTAAATTTTCCGTCGTACCAATTGGATTGTTTTCCGCTTTTAACAGCATCTTTAAAACCAACTTTAATTATGGTATCCTGATATAGACCATTTTCTTCACCATCAATGTCCTGCACATAAACCGGAATTGTATCATTTTGAATTTCCCCGATTGAAAAATTATCAGTTAAATCGTAAGTACCGGAAACTTCGGTTGTGTCAGCCTTGTACGATCTGTAAGAAGCGGGTAAAATACCATACATTGTAACTGCTTGCGGGTAAGGACTAAATGCCACTCTTATACCTTTTATAGGTTTTGAATCCAACATATCAGTTACTTTTCCTTTTACGCTATAATCGGCATTAGGAACACCATATTCCATTCTCACATCATCACAATTACTAAAACCAAACAATGCTAAAAGAGAGGCAAGAAAAAAATTAGTAAGCCGGATAAGATTTTTTTTGAATTTCATAAACATAAGATATTTGATTTATTTATGTTTTAATGATGTCATTAAAGTATTAAAAGTTGCACGAGTTTTCAAATTTTGATATTTTTTTCTTTTTAACCCTGTAAGGTGAAAGCAGGCTGACAGTTTGAATGTATTTGGTTTTTTGCTCTTTCTTAATTCTTGAATCTATATTCTTAGCTCCTTATTCATATTAAGAAACGTTCAAAAGTCTGACGACGTTTTGAAGTTCATTGCTCTTTGCTCTATATTCTTATTAAGTAACATTCAAAAGTCTAACGACGTTTTGAAGTTTATGGTAGTCTTTTGTAAACTTTTCAACATCGAAGATTTGAAAACGTTTCTTTATTAAAAAAGTTTCATACGAAAGAAACATTATTCCGGTTGTTATCGGAATCTTACGACGTTTTAAAGTTCATTTCTCAAAATTCCCCCTTTTTGGGGTTAGGGGGCAATTATCCTGCCCACCCTTCTCTGTCAAGATTCCGGTAATTTATAGCTTCGGCAATATGATGCGATTGAATATTTTCGGAGTCATCGAGGTCGGCAATGGTGCGCGAAACTTTAATAATACGGTCGTAAGCACGTGCCGAAAGATTCAGTCGCAGCATGGCATTTTTCAATAATTCTGAACTTGGTTTGTCAATTTGAGCAAATTCGCGCATTTGTTTCGACGACATTTGAGCGTTGCAATACACGCCATCTATATCTCTGAAACGTAATTCCTGAATCTGACGTGCTTTTATTACTCTTTCGCGTACTTTCTCGCTGGCTTCGGATTCTTTTAGTTCCGATAATTTCTCGAATGGCACGGGTATAATTTCGATATGAATGTCAATTCTGTCGAGTAACGGACCGGAAATGCGGCTCAGATATTTTTGTACAACGCCCGGTGCACAAACACATTCACGGTCGGGGTGATTGTAATAACCGCAAGGGCAAGGATTCATGGATGCAACCAGCATAAAACTGGCAGGATATTCAATGGCAAATTTGGCGCGCGAAATGCATATTTTCCGGTCTTCGAGCGGTTGGCGCATTACTTCGAGGACGGTACGTTTAAATTCCGGAAGTTCATCGAGAAAGAGAACCCCATTGTGCGCTAATGAAATTTCGCCGGGTTGAGGAAAAGTTCCGCCACCAACGAGGGCAACATCCGATATTGTATGATGAGGGCTGCGGAATGGTCTTTGCGAAATTAACGAGGTGTTGCTGTCGATATTTCCGGCAACGGAATGAATTTTTGTGGTTTCGAGCGCTTCGTGCAACGAAAGTGGCGGTAAAACTGTAGGAATTCTCTTTGCGAGCATCGATTTTCCTGCGCCGGGAGGTCCAACCATGATGATGTTGTGTCCGCCGGCAGCTGCAACTTCAAGCGCACGTTTCACGTTTTCCTGACCTTTTACATCAGCAAAATCAATTTCCAAATGATTGAGATTGGTAAAAAATTCTTCGCGTGTATTTACAATTGTGGGTTCAAGTGTAGAAGTTCCGTTAAAATAATTGATAACATCCATTATATTTTCCACGCCATAAACTTCGAGTTTGTTAACTACGGCAGCTTCACGGGCATTCTGTTTGGGTAGAATGAAACCTTTAAAACCTTCTTCGCGCGCTTTAATGGCTATTGGCAAAACCCCTTTTATCGGTTGTAAACTTCCATCGAGCGACAACTCACCCATAATTACGTATTTATCGAGATCCGAATTTTTAATTTGACCCGAAGCAGCTAAGATTCCCACAGCCAGAGAAAGGTCATAAGCTGAACCTTCTTTCCGAATATCGGCAGGAGCCATATTGATAACAACCTGTTGGTGCGGAAATTTAAAATTGTTAATTGTGAGCGCCGAAGTAATGCGTTGTTGACTTTCGCGTACTGCATTGTCGGGTAATCCTACAATTGAAAAACGTATTCCCTGACTCACATTAACTTCGATGGTAATAATTGTAGCATTAATCCCCTGAACGGCTGCTCCGTAAGTTTTTATAAGCATAGATTTTTGGTTTTAGTAAGTTGTGTTTTGAAAATGAAAGTTACTTTAAAAATACACTTTGGTTGTAAACATTAGCCCGCGTGGGATATTCAATTCCAATGCATATCGGCTTTTTATATTAGTTGGATCGAAAGTATATTCATGCAATTCGGTTCCAAAATCGTAGAAATTATATATCACAGCCTGAAATTCCATTTTCAGTTTATTGATATCAAGTTGATATTTTGCTCTTAAATCGAAATTGAAGAAAGCATCTTTTCTGCTTCCAAAATCTCCATCGAACGGATTAATTCCTTTTGTACGTTTATTCCAGATCGTAATTTGATTGTTTCCGGATTCATCGGTATAAATTTTTGTATCGAAATTTGTAAATGGTTGTCCATCTTTAAATTTCCCTGAAACAGCGAAACTTAACCTATCACTAACATCATACGAAAACAACATACGGGCAATGTATGCTCTATCCTGATCTAATCTGCCGAGAATTTTAAATTCATTGTTAGGGTTTGCAGTTGTTTCTGAGTAAACGCCAATGTTGTTGTGCAAAGGTCCATTTCCAAGCGATGAAATCCCCGTCATTATATGAGAACACCATGAAAATGAAAAAAAGAATTTTTCGGCTATGTACTCGTATTTTACTATCGAAGAAAAGTAAAAGGGTGAATTGGTGGCAAAATTATATGAATTTGATGTGTTCATATATTCATCGGGATAATTTTCAATTACATAATTTACAACACCTTTATTCCGAATATATATTTCGTTATCATCTTCTGAAATATAAAAACCGTAATTATCGGCATTTTTATCAAATCGGGTTATTCCAAAATTTACATACTTTTTATAGCTGTGAAATAATGATATTTTATGCCTTCCAAATTTAAAATATACTGGAATATCAAGTAGAAAATACGATGGTTGTTTTAATTCTTTCGCCATAGTCCGGTATTTTCCTCCGGTTGTTGTAAAAAAATCAGATTTTTCGCCATTATCAAATTTCTGATTGTTATTAATATCGTTCCAGAAATAAATGTTGCCATTCATATAATCATTTGATAAATATCTTATGTCATCGTAATTGTACGTAACTCTTTTTCGGGCAATATTTATATCCATTCCAAACCAAGCTACCGGACGATATTGTAAACCAGCCAGAAGTTGAAAATTTGGCTTAAACATTGATTCTTCTGAAAGCAAAATGCCATCCATTGTAAAATCGAGACCTGCTTTGAAATTTAATTTTTTTGTCAGGTTTTCCTGGAAAATAAAACTCAATGTGTTTTCCAGAATTCCACTTGTAAAAGGCTTACTTTCCCACTCATAAATATAAAGCGAAGTATATGGAAACAATGTATGACGTGCATAAACCGGATTTGTGAATTCAGTGTACTCGGGTTTAAAATTCAGCAATGAGTTGTAACCTTCAAATTTCATTTCGAGACCTTTAGTAATTTTTTTTCTGATGTTTAGCGCGTGAGATAAAGTGCTTGTATTTCCATCGGGATACCATGGTTCAAAAGCTTCCCCATCCTGATCAATAACATTTCTGGAAAAATTGAGATTGTTGTGTTGTAAAATATCCGTAGTGAAAGTAAAACCTGATGTGTATTTGAAACCTGAATTCTCTTTTGAGCCCCATATAGAAGCGTTAAAAGAGTTGTTTTTCGCGCTTTCTTCTTCAGAAAAATTGAGTTCGGTGTATAAATTTTGCCGTGAAGAAATATTAATCAGATAGTTTGTTTTATCGAAAATTTTTTCGGATAGACCAGGTAGTTCTCCTGAAAGTTGAATTTTGCCAAAACTCTCAGGATAATATTTGCTGATTCCTGTTTCATCAAATCCTGTTAACATACGCGTGCCGAAATCGGCATAAACCTGTTGTAGATAATTCTTCTCATTCATTACCAAATTATAGTTTAAAAATAAATTGGCTGCACCTTTCATTTTTTTTCGATATTCAAAAGGCTTGTACATTCTTTCAGACGCAGTTGAATGAAATAGGTTTATCAACTCTTTTGTTAATGGAGAAATTCCTCCAAAACCACCAACGTTGTATCTTAGCGCTATTGAGTTTTTTACCAAACTATCGGAATTGAATTTCAGGACAGAGTGATTGTAATCGATATTTAATGAAAGTGTATTAAGATCAGGAACATAAGAAACCGAACCCGGCGAAAATCTGTTTTCAATACGAAAATCATCGATATAGTATTTATTCCATTTATGTGAATTTCCAGAAACCGAAAATATCAGTTGGTCGGGCATATTGAAATTTCCTGTTGTTTCTGATTGGTAGGTTATGAAATCGTTATAATTATCAAGATAATTTACCAGATCGTTTTGCAAATATCTATCTCTGAAGAAATCTGAAGATACTTTTTCGATACCGAAAACAGGAAATGTGTCCTTTCGGTTTTCAATATCCGATTGAGCACACAATGATGAAGTAATATTGAGAAATATAATGATAAGGTTCAAAAATCTCATTGGCAAACAAATATTTTATTCTGTACAAAATTTCTAAATTGTGGTAAGAGGCTTATTTAATCACAAGTTTCAATGTGTAAAAATAGTAATTTATTTTAAATGATTTATTTAGAGATATAAAAAAATGCCATAACATTTATGTTATGACATTTTTATACAATAAGAATATCTTCTTAATTATTTTTCAGAAAGATAGCTTGCAATGCCTTCCTGTGTGGCTTGTAATGCTTTGTCGCCTTTTTTCCAGTTTGCCGGGCAAACTTCGCCATATTCTTCGGTAAACTGTAGAGCATCAATCAAACGAAGAACTTCTTCAACACTACGTCCTAAAGGAAGGTCGTTTACCAACTGATGGCGAACAATACCTGATTTATCAATTAGAAACAATCCTCTGTATGCTTTTGGTTCACCTGCGAAAACAATGTCGCCTTCTTCGGTATATTCATCAGCGCCAATAAGTACATCGTAATTTTTCGAAATTTGTAAATTCTGATCAACTACAAGTGGATATTTTACTCCCTGAATACCACCCTGATTTTGTGGAGTCTGTAACCATTTCCAGTGAGAGAATTCTGAGTCGGTTGAAGCTCCGATGATTACAGTGTTGCGTGCTTCGAATTCTGCTGCTTTGTCCTGAAATGCGATTAATTCAGTTGGGCACACAAAAGTAAAATCGGCGGGATAAAAGAAGAATACTACATATTTTTCTCCTTCGTACTGTTGAATCGAAAAGTTTTCTACAATTTCACCACCATTGATAACTGCTTTAGCACTAAATGCCGGCGCTTTTTTTCCTACTAATACTGACATAAACTATATATTTTTTAATTGTTAATATTTTTGTTTTATATCGCAAAGATACAATTATAAATT
This sequence comes from uncultured Paludibacter sp., assembly GCA_964405245.1. Taxonomy (GTDB): domain Bacteria; phylum Bacteroidota; class Bacteroidia; order Bacteroidales; family Paludibacteraceae; genus Paludibacter. Next base: position 43,521 of record CAYONE010000005.1, on the reverse strand, counting down.
TGAAATCATTACAAATAATTATATAGATTTTGTTGATTTGTTAATAGGTAGATTCTATTGGAAATGTGCCAATATTAGCGTAACGAAGATTACGTTTGCGGAATGTGCCAATTTGCTAATGAGCCAATTTTTATGTGCCAATATTTTAATGTGCCAATCGTAGTGAAACGAAGATTCCGCTTGCGGAATGTGGTAAGATGCCAATAAGCCAATTTAATAATATACCAAAAAATTAATAAACCAATCGTAGTGTAAAGAAGATTCCTTTTGTGCAATTTTCCAATATGTATATGTGTTAAATTTAGGTGTTTGAAGCACTCTTCTAAGTAATATTTAAGTCATGATAAGACAATAAAACATCAATTAAATATCAATTATTCAATTAATTGCAATATGAATTGACGTTGATTGATTTGAAAATCTGACTTACTTTTTAAATATTAAAACTGTAGAATAAGCAGCTATACCTTCTTTTCTGCCTACAAAACCCATTTTTTCGGAAGTAGTTGCTTTAATTGAAATGGTGTCTGATTCCACGCCCATTACTTCAGCAAGACATTGTTGCATGTCAGGTATATGAGGATTTAGTTTTGGAGCCTCGGCACAAACTGTGCAGTCTGCATTGCCAAACTCATAACCCTTTTGCCTTATAAGTAACATAGTATCTTTAAGTAAAATTTTACTATCGATATTTTTATATTCTCCGGATGTGTCTGGAAAATGATAACCAATATCACGCAGATTAGCAGCGCCAAGCAGAGCATCGCAAAGCGCGTGAATTAAAACATCAGCGTCCGAATGACCAAGCAAACCTGATGTGTGTTCAATCTTTATACCGCCCAACCAAAGTTCCCTGTTTTCGGCAAAGGTATGTACATCGTAACCAAATCCTGTACGGATATTTATTTGAGTATTCATTTTTTATTTTTTTAGACAACGGAGGTCAGACAACGGATTACCAAATTCACCAAATTCATTAAATTTACCAAATTCACCAATCACCAATTCGCCAAACAAAAAACGGTTGCTACTTCATTTTGGAAGCAAACAACCGTATATTTCAGCTCCCAATAAGGAGAATTATTTCATCAGATTTTTCAAACCAAATAAGTCAAAGGATAATGAAAATCTTAATGTTTGGTCAAGCGGATTCGATTGCGAGGTAGAAATAACATAACCTGCATCTAACTGAAATATATTCAACTTAAAGCCAGCTCCTGCAGTAAAGTATTTACGATTTCCTTTAAACTCGTTCTCGTGATAATAACCACCACGAACAAAAAACTGATTGTTATAAGCATATTCAGCACCTACCGACCACATAATTTCACGTAATTCTTCATTCATTCCACCCGGAGCATCATTAAACGAACGGAAAATTCCGGCTAATGAAGACATGTTGTTAAAATCGGTTGTTTTATCCGGAGTTGGTACGAGTAATTTATTAATGTCTGCGCTTACCGAGAATTTTTGATATTCATCAATCGGATATTCATAAGAAACACCAAGGCGTAGATTTGTAGGTATAAAATTACTGGATACAAATTCATCATACGAAATTTTGGACCCGATATTAGAAATGTTTAAACCTATACCAAGATTACTGTTTCCTGTTGACATAGCTATTGGCAATTTATAGAATGTAGCAACATCGGCGGCAACTGCTAAACCAGGGTACATTTCTGTTCCTCCTGAAAGATTCATCCCATTGTTCAAATCAGAATAAATTAAACGTAATGCAACTGATGCTGAAAAGTTTTCAGCAAGTTTTTGTGAATATGCTGCATCAATCGCAAGTTCGTTTGGATGTGCTGAACCTTGCGGATAGCCAAGTTGATCCATAAGAGTTATATCTCCCAATGAAAAATATCTTAAAGAAGCGCTTATTGCTGAGAGTTCGCTGAAGCGATAATAGCCTGCAAGATAAGCTAAATCGATATCTGAAACAAGTTTACGTAACCATGGAGTGTACGAAAGAGAAAAACCAGCTTCACTTTCCATAAAAACATACTTTGCCGGATTCCAAAATTGAGAATTTACATCGGGTGTAGTTGCTGCTCCAATATCGCCCATACCACCTGCTCTTGCGTCAGGAGCTATCGAAAGTGAAGGAACAGCTGTAATAATAGGATTGTTTTCCTGTGCTTTAATAATTGAAAGTGCTGATATAAAAACAGTTAGAGTTAAAAAGAATCTTTTCATTTTGAAAGTTTATTGTTTTTTTGAGTTATCAAAATTACTAATTATGTGTTATTTGATTAAATGTTAAACGAAAAATTTAAATTTTATTATTCTATTACAAGCATTTTATTGATTTTTGAGTAAATCTGTGATCCATTTGCCTGAATAGTAACTCTGTAAAGATATACACCGGTTTTTGCTCTTCTACCTTCGTAAGTTGTTAAATTCCATTCAATATTGTCGGCCGTGGACTGACTAATTGACCATATTCTTCTGCCGGCCACATCGAAAATTTCAACAGTAGTATTTAATATTGTTTCGGGACGGTCATGGTGAACCACAATTTTTGTGCTTACCTTTGCCGGATTCGGATAATTTGAAATTGAGAAAATTTCGGGTTCAAGCCCTTTAACTACTTCGAAATCTACGGTTTTCGACGATGAATTATTAAGTAAATCCCAAACTCTGAAAGTAAGTGTGTGTTTTCCTTCAGAAATCTCAGGCAACTTGTAACGTACCGAGCCACTTGAATAATCGTTAACGGTGGCTTCAAAATAATCATTCAGAATATATGATTTTGCAGGGTCTTCATCAATTACAAGCAATATGTCATGTCCAATCCCACTCCCAACCATATTTATACCGCTTTGGTCTTTTACATTGGCATAAAATAATGGTTGTTCGTTTACTTTATCGCCGGTTTTAAAATTGGGTGAATTCAGGAACATATCTATTTCAGGGCCTTCGGTTTCGTAAACAACATTCTTACCCGAACCTCCAATCGTAAAATTTTCGAAATGTCCCTGAGCCTCTTCCAAAGTAATTGTATCGTTTGCATAATAATTTATTCTACCGCCGCCATAGTTATACTTAATATCTTTTGGAAGCATAAATTGAAGTTTGAATTCTCCGTTTTTTACAATTGTTTTTCCTGAGAATAGTTTATTCGGACGATCGTTGTAAGTAAGCGTACCATCTGAGTGATTGTTCAGTGTAGTTATTCTTACTACTTTATCGTAAACTATGGCATGAACTATTCCATTGAAAGAAGTGTTTTTTATCCCGTTTTGATCAGCAATATATCCTTCAATTGTCCCTATGCTCATTGCACGTAATGTATCGTTTCCAAAACTGGTGCTTTCATTAATTTTACTTGTAACAATTTTATAATCGACAGGATAATTCAATTGAAGTGCAGGATTGCCCATATAAACATAAGATAGTTTGTTAATTTCAGTTCCAACACTGTTTTTTGCTTTTGCTATTACTTCACCAACGCCCAGATGTTTACCTTTCTCCTTTCTAAATAAGTATTCGCTGACAAATCTGTTAATTGTATAATTCTGCGATGCATATACCGGTCGGGCAGCTGACAAAATACCTATACCTCCACCAACAGGATTGGTAAGAACGTGTTCTCCGGCTGAAATTATATGTGAGTCAAATTGAAGAAAATCACAGGTTGCAGCTACCCATAAAGGAAGATTTTTATTGGTAAGATTTTTAATGTCATTGGTATTAAGTATCAATTCGTTCGTCCAGCCTGTGTAACCTGCATGTCCGGTATAATTCAGAAGGAATAATCCTGATTGTAGCAAATTCAGAAATTGTGTTCTCGCTACAGGATAACTTTCGCCACTTGCAGAAATTTCTTGCTGATATGCATCGAGATATACTTTATTCAACTGATAAGAAGGATATGTCCTTGAAATCATTGATGTGATGCTGTCTGCCTGCTTCATATGTAATGCGCCATCACCATCGTCAGCAAGATAACAAAGCTGGTTTTTCCAGATACCTTTGCGAGTGTTTTGCATGTAACCGATATTCTTATTAACAACATCAGTTGCTTCTTTCGCATCAATTACGGGAAATCTACCTACTCCAATATCGAGCAAATGTGCAGGTACCTGAGTTCCTTCATTGTCATCAAGAAATGCGAAATAATCGTCAGTTACATAAGATAATGTTTGAACTAATGAGTTTTCAGCCTGATAAGTTACTACAAGATTATCGCCTACATTTTGCAGAATATCTCTGTTGTCAAATGATCCGCGTCCAAATAGAAGTAGATATTTAGGATTATCTGTGGTATTGTTGGTTTCGTTAGCTCTTTCATACAACATTTTCATCAACCATCTAATTGCTGTGGCATCAGGTACTCCTGATGAAAATTCGTTATAAACCTGATCAGTTGTAACTACAGCTACTGTCATATCGTCAATATCACGATGAGCCTGAGCAAGTGTTTCAGCTTGAGTTACAAAATTTGGATGAGTTACAATAACAAAATCAACAGGTTGAAGAGCATGTAAATTCTGATTTTTAACCTGACCTACAATTTCAGGTTTAGGGAAAGATGTCGGAAGGGTTGGGTCGATTGCCAGATAATTTTTCACATCATTGCCATAATCAGTAAAACTAAGTTTTCCATCAATTTTTTGTGTGGCGATACTATAAATATTTTGCTGATTTGTAATGTCCCAAATCTGTACATTATCGCCGGCTCCCGATAATTTATATTGAACGTTAGAGTTATATCCCAAAAAATCAATGTTTTGGAATTGCATGGCACTTCCGCTCATTTTAAGTTGACGGCGAGTGTTAAGCTCCAAATAGTTAAGATAACCTTCGGATGTAGAAGTACTTTTGTTGTATGTCAAATTAAAAATTAATGCATCTTTGGTGGGAGTAAATGAATAAAGTCCATTAGCAGCTTTACCTTTTTCGTAATGATCCCCGTCTGTTTTTTTGGCTACAGTAAGAGTTTTTGTTTGTGTTCCATCCAAACTCAAACTAAAACTTGAAGCAACACTGGATGATGCAGCAACATCAAGTCTTACTTTGGTAGTATTTGTAAGTAGAATATTAGGCGTGTTGAATGTGAGATTCATTGTTGACGATTCAGTGAATGGTTCACCATAAAATTCCTTTCCTGATTCTGCAAGACTTCTGAGTTCTTTTTCGTAAACCTGATAATCGGTAAATTCCTCAACGGGATAAGTACTTAAGCTTGTATTTACAGTAATTGTGTTGGTTTCAATTCTTTTTCCCGTTCCGGCATCGGATGTTACAAAGTAATAACCATATTTTGAGTAGTGATTGATAGTGTGGGTAAACATGTTTCTTGAGTTATCCCATGTCCATTTATTAATACCTTGTGCATAAAATAAAATATAATCACCCGAATTAAATACACCATCAGTGCCTTTGTTCATATAAATTGCAAGTTCAGGTAAATCATCGATTTTTTCAGCTAAAAAACTTTGATTCAAAATTGCACCTCCGTAACCAAAAATTCTTACATTGGCAGGGTTAATTCCCATGGTGTTTAAATCATCATATGTGAGTCTGTAAACTCCTGATTCAGCAATTTTTATTTTTATAAATTTACCTTGCGCAAGTACTGAGTTATTGGAAAAACTGTGGCGTGTGGCAGCAGGCGCTTTTATTATATCTTTATTTTTTTCAATTTTTAAATCGAAGGATATTAACTTGTATAATTTCCCATCGAGTTTCATTAACGGAAGAATACTTACATTTAAATATTTATTTTTTCCTGCTGATACTATGTTTGTTACGGGAGTTACAGACGATTGTAAATCAATATTGGAAAGTATTTCAACTTCAGAAAAACTGTTCACCAATTCATATTTGGGATTTGAAATTTGAGTTTCATAAACATAACCGTTTTCAACATCAAATTTCTTTTCGAAATATGGAAGATAATTCTCGTTTGGATAAATTGCATTTTCGAATGATAAAACATCGCGGGTCTGTTGCGGTGTACTCCATGTACGTATTCCATACCAGTTTATTTTTACTGATGATTCGAACAATGTCTGTCCATTAAGTACAGTTGCTGTGAGGAGTATTAGCGGTATTATGAATGTCTTCTTAATCATATTTGTAAATTTGAACAAATCAAAAAAACTAACGCATTTTTAAAGATATTATTGTAAAAGTTAAAAATCCAAAGAAGATTATTTAATTTTAAAATCAAACATTTTTTTACTTTCAATATACCCTTCGAGATGGTCTTCGGGCGATACTTTATCCACACCTACTGGAGTTCCCGTAAAAATTATATCACCAATTTTTAAAGTAAAGTAACGACTGATATAAGAAATAAGTTCATTCACCGGAAAAATCATATCAGCTGTATGGCCATTTTGTACTGTTTTTCCGTTCAAATCGAGTTTGAAACGAATATCCTGAACATCGGGAATTTCCTCAACAGGCATAAAACTTCCAATCACAGCCGAATTATCGAATGCTTTACAAATTTCCCATGGTTTACCTTCTGCTTTAAGTCTTCTTTGAATGTCACGAGCCGTAAAATCTACCCCAAGACCAATTTCAGAATAATATCGATGCGCAAATTTTGGGTGAATATTCTTTCCTAACCGATTAATTTTTATAATAATTTCGGTTTCATAGTGTAAATCATCTGTGAAATCAGGAATGTAAAATGGTTTGTTGTTTTTGAGAAGCGCTGTGTCCGGTTTCATAAAAACCACCGGCTCGGTGGGATTTGGACTGTTCAGTTCTTTATTGTGTTCAATATAGTTTTGACCAATAGCAAAGATTTTCATTATCTTTTATTTTCAGCAGTTATCACATTGTTTTATTACATTCAGGCGGTTAAACATTACAGCCAAATGAGCATATATCGAGGTGTTCTGAACAATAATATTTTCAGGAACCCTAATACGAAATGGTGTGAAATTCCAAATAGCTCTAATGCCACCCTCTATCATTAAATCGGCAACTTTTTGGGCTTGTTCTACTGGTACAGTTAGTATTCCAATTATTATTCCTGTTTGTTTTTGAAGTTCCTCAAATCGCTCAATATGATGAATCGGAACTCTGTTGATACTTGTTCCGGCAAGTTCATATTTTACATCAAATCCGGCAACTATTTCAAGTCCGTATTGTTCCAGTCCGTTATCGTGCATTAAAGCTCCACCCAAATTTCCAACTCCAAACAAAAAAGCATTGTGTTTGTTGGTAAATCCCAGAAAACTGTCAAGTACATTTACAAGTTCATTTATATCGTAGCCAACCCTTGTTTTACCTGAAATCTGAACAAATGACAAATCTTTTGCAACAATAGCGGCATCAACCGCAATGTTTTTCGCAATCTGAGTCGATGACAGATATGATTCTCCTTCTCTTTGTGCAAGTTTTGCAAAAGCAAGATACCACGGCAAACGTCTTAGTGTAGGCTCAGGAACGTAAAATTCGTATTTAATTTTTTGTTCGGTGGATTTCATGTTTTTATCGTAAAAAATTAGCTTACAAAAGTAATGAAAAATTTCTTATCTTATTCATAATCTTATAAATTAGGCGAAAAGCTGATTTTGAGTTTTTTAAAGCTATATTTCACATAAAATTGATTAACTTTGCGTAATTTTTTTATAAAAGCAATAGGTAAATTTTTTATAATAATAAGTATTTGAATATCATTTAAT
>CAYONE010000005.1:0-35856 GCA_964405245.1 uncultured Paludibacter sp. | reverse complement strand
CACGTTTTTATGTCATTTGGCTTTGCTGGTGACATTCAATTGATAATAATAATTTTCAAGATATATTATGGAGTACAATTTCAGAGAAATAGAACAAAAGTGGCAACAGTTCTGGAAAGAAAATAAGATTTATAAAACGGAGATTAATACCGCAAAACCCAAGTATTATGTGCTGGATATGTTTCCTTATCCTTCGGGAGCAGGATTGCATGTGGGACATCCGCTCGGGTATATTGCTTCTGATATTTATAGCCGCTTCAAACGTCTGAAAGGATTTAATGTACTTCATCCAATGGGTTATGATGCTTACGGACTTCCGGCTGAGCAATATGCCATTCAAACCGGTCAGCATCCTGCTGTAACCACAAAGAAAAACATCGACCGCTATCGTGAACAACTCGACAAAATTGGCTTTTGCTACGATTGGGATCGTGAAATCCGCACCTGTGAGCCCGATTATTATAAATGGACACAGTGGGCTTTTGTGGAAATGTTCAATCATTATTTCGACAATAAACTTCAAAAAGCCATGCCTGTGGCCGGTTTGATTAAAGCATTTGAAGCGAACGGAACAGAGGGTGTTGATGCAAACTGCACCGAAGAACTTTGTTTTACTGCTGAAGAATGGAATACCAAAACCGAACAGGAGCAACAGGAAATACTGCTCAATTATCGCATTGCTTATCTGGCCGACCTGAAAGTAAACTGGTGTCCTGCACTTGGAACCGTGCTTGCCAACGATGAGGTGAGCGAAGGAGTTTCGGTTCGTGGTGGTCATCCGGTTGAACAAAGAGTGATGCGTCAGTGGAGCTTGCGCGTGTCGGCTTATGCACAGCGATTGCTCGATGGTTTGGAAACATTGGACTGGACAGACTCGCTGAAGGAAACGCAGAAAAACTGGATTGGCCGTAGCGAGGGTGCTGAACTGAGATTTCACCTCTCCCCAGCCCTCTCCAAAGGAGTGGGAACTAAGGATGGATCAAACTCTTCTGTATCAACAAGTGATGTGCCCAGATATTTTAGCACAGATAAACTCAATTGGCATTTATTGATAGATCATGCTAAAGCGATGAGAAATGAACCTACCGAAGCTGAAAGTGTTTTGTGGGAAATGCTGCGTTCAAAAAAAACAGGTTATAAATTTCGCCGTCAACATCCTATTGATAAATTTATTCCTGATTTTGTTTGTCTTGATAAGAAATTGATTGTTGAAGTTGATGGTGACTATCATTTAACTGAAGAACAAATTGAGTTAGATAAGGCAAGAACAATAATCCTCGAAGAGTTAGGATATCAAATAATTAGATTTTCAAACGAAGATATAAAATCAGCTCCTCATTTTGTAATTGAAAAAATAAAATCAGAATTGCAAAAAATAGAATCTTCATGTAAATCAGAAACTTCGAACCAATTTGCAGTTTCTCCCTCCACCGGAGGGGGTCGGGGGGAGGTTATTGAAGTATTCACAACCCGTGCAGATACTATTTACGGTGTTACATTTATGGTGCTGGCTCCCGAAAGTGAGTTTGTGGCAAAACTCACTACCGACGACCAAAAATCGGCTGTGGATGAATATATTTCGGCAACAAAAAAACGTACCGAGCGTGAACGTATTGCCGATCGCCGTGTGACAGGTGTGTTTAGTGGTTCGTATGCCATAAATCCTGTGAGCGGAACTGAGATTCCTGTGTGGATTTCGGACTATGTGCTTGCAGGTTACGGAACAGGTGCCATCATGGCGGTTCCTGCACACGATAGCCGCGACTATGCTTTTGCGCGTCATTTCAATTTGCCCATCATTCCGCTGATTGAAGGGTGCGATGTGAGCGAGGAAAGTTTCGATGCCAAAGAAGGAATTATGTGTAATTCAGGATTCCTGAACGGACTGACAGTGAAAGAAGCCATTGCGGCAGCTAAAAAATATATTGAAGAAAAAAATCTGGGTCGTGTAAAAGTAAATTACCGTCTGCGCGACGCTATTTTTAGTCGTCAGCGTTACTGGGGCGAGCCATTCCCCGTTTATTACAAACAGGGCATGCCTTACATGTTGCCAATGGATAAACTGCCATTGCTTTTACCAGAAATTGACAAATACCTGCCTACCGAAACGGGCGAACCTCCTCTGGGGCGTGCTGCTAACTGGGGATGGAATGAGGCGATGCAGATTGTTACAGCATCGTCGGAAATTGACAATTTAGCGGTTTTTCCTCTTGAACTCAGCACAATGCCCGGTTTTGCCGGGTCGTCGGCTTATTACCTTCGCTACATGGACCCGAAAAACGACAACGCACTTGTAAGCACAGATGCGAACGAATATTGGGAAAATGTGGATTTGTACATCGGTGGAACCGAACATGCTACCGGGCACCTTATTTACAGCCGATTCTGGAACAAATTCCTTTTCGATTTGGGTAAAGTCTGCAAGGATGAGCCCTTCAAAAGGCTGATTAATCAGGGAATGATTCAGGGAAGAAGTAATTTTGTGTACAGAGTAAAAGACAGCAATACTTTCGTTTCGCTTAATCTAAAAGATCAGTACGAGACAACTCAGATTCACGTAGATGTGAATATTTTGTCGAATGATGTGCTCGATATTGAAAAATTCAAGGCATGGAGACCGGAGTTTGCTAATGCCGAATTTATACTTGAATACCCCAACCCAACCTTCCCCAAAGGGGAAGGATCGAGCTCCGATTTAAATTTGCAAAACGTTGGAGAGTTGCAGCTTTCCCCTCCATTGGAGGGGACTAAGGGGAGGTATGTCTGCGGCTGGGCAGTCGAAAAAATGTCGAAATCAATGTTCAATGTGGTAAACCCTGATGATATTGTGGAGCGTTACGGAGCCGATACATTGCGTTTGTATGAAATGTTCCTTGGGCCGCTCGAGCAATCGAAACCCTGGGATACAAACGGTATTGATGGTGTACACCGCTTCCTGAAAAAACTCTGGGGACTTTTCTATAAGGACAATCAACTTGTGGTGATAGACGATGCACCAACAGCCGATGAACTGAAAACGCTGCACAAAACCATTAAAAAAGTTACCTGGGATATTGAGAATTTCTCGTACAACACTTCGGTTTCAGCATTTATGATTTGTGTAAACGAATTGTCAGCACTTAAATGCAGCAAGCGTGATATTCTGGAACCTTTGGTAATATTGCTGGCTCCTTTTGCTCCGCATGTTGCTGAAGAATTGTATCATGTACTTGGAAATACTTCAACCGTAAACGATGCCGTTTTCCCGGTTTACAACGAAGAGTATCTGGTGAAAAGTACAGTGAAATATCCGGTTTCATTCAATGGGAAAGTGCGCTTCATGCTTGATTTGCCTGCAGCTATGAGTAAAGAAGATGTTGAGAAAGAGGTTTTTGCCAACGATCAGACTGCTAAATATCTGGTTGGTGCTTCACCCAAAAAGGTAATTGTAGTCCCCGGTAAAATTGTAAATATTGTTTTGTAGTTATTTTCAAAATATTCAAAGTCGAATTATATTTGAAGAATCTTGTTCAAAATATTTTTTAAATTATGATCAAAGAAAACAATGATACGCAAAATCATAAAATTAATTTCACTACTGAAGTTAGTGAAAATGTAAAAAAATTTACCCGTCAGAGTTGGATTAGTCTTCGTGAGTTTGTTTTTATCGCGTTTGGGCTGTTTTTATATGCAGCTGCCTGGAAAGCATTTCTACTTCCTCATCAAATTACCGGTGGTGGAGTAACAGGAATTGGCGCGCTGGTTTATTATGCCACAAACATACCAATTTCAATAACCTATTTTTCGATAAACGCTGTTCTGTTGCTTATTTCAATTAAAAGTATTGGACTAAAATTCAGTTTACGTACAATTTATGGTGTTGCTGTAATGACAGTTTTCTTTTCGCTAATTCCTCAGGCAGAGCGTGGAACTTTTGTTGGTCCAAACGAAGACTTTATGGCTTGTGTAATTGGCGGATTACTCGCAGGCGTCGGTATTGGAATTGTGTTTTTATCGAACGGAAGTTCAGGTGGCACAGATATTATTGCAAAGGTTGTAAATAAACACAGAAATATTACCCTTGGACGTATTTTACTTTATTGCGATGTATTAATTATCTCTTCCTCATATTTCCTTGAAATAGGAAGTATTGAGCGAATTGTATATGGATTAACCCAGCTTACCATATCTACAGTGGCTGTTGATATGGTAATAAACGGAGTTCGTCAGTCTGTTCAGTTTTTTATTTTCTCGAAAGAATACGAGCAAATTGCATCGCGTATAAATACTGAAGTTCGGCGAGGAGTAACAATTCTCGAAGGTATGGGTTGGTACTCAAAGCAGCCTGTGAAAGTAATCACTGTTATAGCACGAAAAAATGAATCAATTAGAATTTTCCGTATCGTAAAGGATGTCGATCCAAATGCATTTATTTCACAATCATCAGCAATTGGCGTTTATGGCGAAGGATTTGATGTGATAAAAAGTAAATAATTTAGCTTAAATTTTGCCGGACATTGGATGGGAAATAACAAAAATCGATAATTTGTTTAATTGCTAAGATGTTTTAATCAAATTTTTAAATAGAATACAAAATTCACTCAGTATTTTGTGTGTTTTCATCGATTCAAAAAAAAGATGAACATATAGTAAAATATATATGTTGTAGTTTAAATTAAAATTCAATTACCATGATATCAGAAAATTTCAACAATTTTTTAAAAAAATATACCCGGTTGATTGAAAAGGTAATAATTACTGTTTTAATCGTAATGATGTCGGTAATATTACTTTTAGCTACAATTCAACTTGTAATTTTTTTGTTTCAAAATATCGGAAAAAATAACGAACTTATTAGTCTCGATGGATTGATGGACATTTTTGGAATATTCTTGTTGATTCTCATTGGCATTGAATTACTCGAAACAATCAAGATTTATTTACGACATAATATTGTACACGTAGAAGTTGTGATTTTGGTTGCGATTATTGCTTTAGCCAGAAAAATTGTTATAGTAAAAATTGAGGATTTTGATGGTGTTGTTATTGCTTCAATCGGAGTACTTATTCTGGCATTAGGAGCTACATATTATTTTATAAAGAAAATTGGTTTACTTACGCTCGATTGTGAAGATGGCAAAAAAGAAATTGATGATAAATCAGATTCTGAAAAAAATGAAAGTCATAGTTGAAAACTTTAATTGTAAGTATATATGTTTAAAAACCCGCAAAATAATAAAATTGCGGGTTTTTAATTTATAATGGTTTTTTAGTGTTAGGGTGTAACATTACTCTGTTTCTTTTTTAACCTTTTTTAATTTCAATTTTGAGATTTGATCTTCTAATTCGTTATTTTTAATCTCAAGATTATTTATGGTTTTAAGCAGAACATTTAACTCTTCATTTTCAATTGTTGTCGGATATTGAGCATCGACTCTTTCAAGAAAATCAGCGAGGATATTCATAAAATTCATAAAAGCATCGTAGGCATTCTCAAAATTACTTCCGCGTGGATCTTGATGATACATATATCTGAAATGATCCGAAGATTGAAGTAACAACCAATCTCTCAGCAACGATCTGTCGGTACATAGTCGTACTCGTTCACCCACAGCGTATAATTTGTTTAGAGCTTCGTTTTGTAAATCATTACCATTCCATGGAGTAGTGTTTTTATCGGCGCCTACCCAACTTATAGTGTAAGGTACTGAAAGTGCCCCGGCAGGTTCAAGTTTTTTTGAAATTTCAGAAGGTAATGAAAATCCTACATTTTGTTCCATAGCATGGTATGGCATCGCTTTCAGAAAATCAAAAATACCGGTGTTTGCTGCCTGATTTATTCCTAAAGCTTCATATCCAAATCCAATGAAAATATTTTTCTCTTCCGCAGGTAAGCGATTTATATTGCCAATAAAAGTATCGGCAGTTGTCATAAGCTCTGAAAATCGGAATGCCAAGTCATCACTTAGTTTCTGATTTCTTACTATTAGTTTAAGTTTCTGATTTACTGCGCTTGTGTAAATATAATTAGGACTTTTCCAGCCAAGTACGTGCTTTGCTTCATCAATTAACATGGTTTTATATCCAAGTTTCAGAACTTTTTCTCCAATTTCGTCGGAATATATCATTTCCGAATTTAGAAAAGCCGTAGGACGCTTTTCAAAAAGTTCTTCAATTTTTTCTGAATGTTTTTTTACCTGCCTTTCAAATTCATCCGTATCATACAAAGATGCAATTGAATGTGCATACGGTTCTGCAAGAAATTCCACACTCCCTGTTTTTGCCAACTCTTTAAAACTATCGATAACTTCAGGTGCATATTGTTCTAACTGTTCGATGGCAGGACCCGACAACGAAAAAGCGCATTTGAATTTTCCGTTCGAACTTCGAATCATATCGCTGATTGTGCGGTTTGCGGTTAAGTACGATTGTTCGGTTAAATAGCGAATTCTGTCTTCTGTTTGAAAATCATCATAATAATAATGATCTTTCCCTATGTCGAAAAAACGATAACGTTTTAGTCTGAAAGGGGCATGTATCTGAAAGTAAAAGCAAATGTTTCGCATAATGCTATATATTTTAATTGTTATATTTCAAAATAGTTTTAATAGTATCGGGATTATTTAAACAATGATTCAGAGAACGCTATTGTATATATTTCTTACTTTAAGTCCGGCATCGTACCATTTAATATTGTTGACTTCTTCCCTGCCTAAATTCCTTAAACTATTATACATGGCAGGATATTTTACGATTGAATAAATTGCATCTGCCATTGCATCGATATCCCAATAATCCGTTTTAATAGCATGTGAAAGAATTTCGGCACAGCCTGATTGTTTTGAAATAATTGAAGGAGTTCCAACCTGCATGGCTTCGAGAGGTGAAATACCAAATGGTTCTGAAACCGAAGGCATAACATAAACATCGCTTTCGGCAAGCATTTCATGCACCTGCCGACCTTTCAGAAATCCGGTAAAATGAAACCTGTGAGCAATGCCACGTTTTGCAGCAAGGTCAATCATTGCATCCATCATGTCGCCACTGCCAGCCATTACAAATCTAACATTTTTGGTTTTTTGAAGAACTCGATGAGCAGCCTCGACAAAATATTCCGGACCTTTTTGCATAGTAATACGTCCGAGAAAAGTTACAATTTTATCTTTTCTGGGAGTTTTAGTAAAAGTATCTGTATCGGGCAATGGCTCCACAGCATTGTGTACAGTGGTAACTTTACGCGGATCCTGATGATATTTTTCAATCACTATCCGTCGGGTTAGATCACTTACGGTCATGATATGATCTGCTTCATCCATTCCACGTTTTTCAATACTGTAAACTGTAGGGTTTACCTGCCCGCGACTGCGATCGAAATCGGTAGCATGTACGTGAATTACCAATGGTTTCCCGCTGATTTGTTTTGCAAATACTCCCGCTGGATATGTTAACCAATCGTGAGAGTGAATTATATCGAATTCTAATTGATGTGCTAATACACTTGCTACAGCTTCGTAGTTTGAAATTTCCTCAATAAGATTTTCGGGGTATCTGCCTGAAAAATTAATACATCCCAAATCATCGGTAAAAATTCTTCTGTAATCATATTTAATCCCATTTCGCAGCCAGTAATATTCATCAGGATGCATAAATTTTCCGATTCTGTTGTTTACATAGTTCCAGTCATTATCTTTCCAAACAACGGGAACAAAACTTGCTCCGATTATTTTCAGGAAACTCTGATCTTCGTCGCCATGTGGTTTCGGAATAACAAAAGTTATTTCCATGTCAGGCTGCATTGCCATTCCTTTGGTAAGTCCATAGCTTGCAGTACCTAATCCGCCAAGTATATGAGGAGGAAATTCCCATCCAAACATTAATGCTTTCATATCTTTATTGTGTGATTTTCATTTTCATTATTTTTACTTTATACTTCCGTATTCACTCATGCACTCACTTTTTATTTTCATTATTGTTTTCTGTTGCCAAAACATCATCCATTTTTTTAAGTGTAGTGAGTGTCCGTAAAATTTCAGCAACACTCATCGCAAACGACATTCCACCGTGTCCTTTGAAAGGTGGATTCCCATCGAAAAGTTCAGGAATTGTACCCACGCAAAGTTCTGTCATTTCGGCTTCGAATCCTAAAAGCATACGTTCTATAAAAGATTTTCCACTGTACTTGTAAATATGCAGATATGCTGAGGCAAAAGTGCCAAAAGTAAATGGCCAAACCGGACCGTTATGATAATTTCTGTCCCGTTCGAGCATGCCACCTATGTAAATTGGCCGGTATGAGCCACTTTTGGGACTTAAAGTGCGCAAACCTTTTGGCGTAAGAAGCTCTCTTGTAGTAATATCAAGTATCGATTTTTGTTTTTGTTTATCTAACGGAGAATAATGTAAAGCTACTGCTAAAAGCATGTTCGGTCTTACTTCCCAATCCTGATAGTTTTCGTCAACATAATCGTAAAGGTAGGATCCATTCCAGAATGTATCAACAAATGCCTGTCGGGTAATTTCAGCCTGATAGTCGAGTAAATCTGCTGAATGTTCGTTGCCTGCAGAACGAGCGAGTTCTGAAGCAAATTTTAAAGCATTGTACCATAATGCATTAATTTCAACTATATATCCCGTACGAGGAGTAATTGGTTTGCCATTTTCAATAGCGTTCATCCATGTAGCTGGTTTATCTTTTCCGTTTACATACAGTAATCCATTGTTATGCAAAAAAAGTCCCGGATGATTTTGTTTTCGAATAAAGGTAATTATTTCTTTTACAATTTCACCATACTCAGTATTTGCTTTTTCTATTGAGGTTGCTTTTGAATATTGTTGTATATTCCATATAAATAATAAAAGTACGTCGGGGTCATCTATACCTTTTAATTTAATATTTTCGGTAGCACCGCTCATGAATAATTTAATTTCTTCAATTGATGTTCGCATTATATCAATAAAATAATCCATACGATCAATTGATAAAGTGCAACCAGGCAATGCTACAAACTGGTCACGGGCGCGGGCAGTAAACCATGGATAACCTGCAAGTATGTATGTTTTGTTTCCTTCTCGTTTGTAAAATTGTTGGGCAGCATTTTTTAATGTGCTAAATAAATCGGTGCGTGGTTGACGTGGCGATAGCTCTTTTGTCCATAATGTGCTGAGAGTACGGGGTTTGGTTTCTGTTATTCCGGCTGAAAAAATTATGCTTTCGCCTTTTTTCAATGGAAGTTCGAAATAGCCGGGTACAAGTAAATCTTCAGTGTATTCATATCCTCTTTCTTTTTCTTTGTAGTATTCTATGTTTTTGTACCAGTAAGGATTATGAACGTATGTATTGTTTTTTGAAAATTGCATGTAAAGTTTCGGATATTCTTCGTACAAACACATACTTATACCTTGTGCACATTCTTCGTAAGAAGTGTTTGCTGTGTCGTTCTCGTGTGTAAGTCTATCAACACTTCTGAATGCCAGGAATGGTTTAAAGCGTAGAATTGTTGGTGAGTTTGCTTCGAGAAGCGTATATTTGAAAAGTATGCGCGATTCGCAGTGTACAAGCAACCGTTCCTTTGATAAAACAACTCCACCAACACGGTAAATGGTGCGGGGTATTATTTCGCAATCGAACTCACGTATATATTTATGACCATTAGGACTGAAATTATTTCCTTCGTACTTGTGAATCCCTAAATTGAATTCCGCACCGTGCTGGATAACTGTTTCATCAAACGATGATAACAAAACATGATTTTTATCATCAATTTCAGGTATGGGTACAACAAGTTGACCATGATATTTCCTTGTGTTACATTCAATAAGTGTGGTGCTGTTGTATGCTCCTGCGCGGTTTGTCCTGAGCAGTTCTTTCGATAAGGACTTTTCGAGATTTATCAAAAGGGTCTTATTAAAACTTAGATAGCTCATAATATAAATTTTGGTTATAATTACAGAAACAGTTTAATTTTTAAATGTACGAAATACATTTATTTAAATGTGCTACATCATACATTTCGCATTGCAAATTAATGAAATTATTCGGATTAAAAACAATAAAATGTCAATAAAAAACTACTTTTTGATAAAAATTTTTACGAAACTGAGTTAAAAACTTTGTAATTAATTATTTAAATAAATATGTATATTTTGGGTTTTAATTAAATATTTTTTATTTCTAAATTTTCAAGAATTGTCATTTGATTTTTTAGAGACTCCTTAATATTTTTTCTCTATTTTTGTACAATATTTATTTGAATTTTTTCCATGGAAAACGAGTTGAAAAATCAAAATAGAAAGTTACTGCTCGATGCTATTTTTATACCATTTATTTTGGTTTTATTTATGGTACTGACTTTTATTTTTGAAAGAGGTATGGATTTGGATTTTCATAAAGCTGGAATATATCCTCGCAGTATAAAAAATCTTTACGGAATTTTTACTTATGTGTTTATACATGCAGATATAAAGCATTTAGTGAATAATATTTTTTCTTTTTTTGTTTTATCGGTATCTTTGTTTTATTTTTACAAACCATTAGCATTACCTATACTTTTTTATTCTCACTTTTTAAGTGGAATTTTATTGTGGATTATCGGACGCGATAGTTGGCATATAGGTGCAAGCGGACTAATTTATGCAATTGCATTCTTTCTTTTTTTTAGTGGCTTAATAAGAAAACACATACCACTTATTGCTATTTCATTATTTGTTACGTTTTTATATGGAAGCATGGTCTGGGGTGTTTTTCCATGGTTGGTAAAAGATTCAGTTTCATGGGAAGGTCATTTAGCCGGAAGTTTATCAGGATTATTTCTTGCTCTAATTTTCTTCAAATCCGGACCACAAAAGCCTGAAAAAATTTGGGAAGAAGATGATGATGAAGACGATGATTTTTATAAATATGATTTTGATACTGAAAATTCTGTAAACTCAATACCTGGTAATAAAATATGATATAACTTCAGAACCCAAAAACTGTTAATTTAAAATATAATAACTATTTAATAATATGGAAGAAAATAATTTAAAAGAGGTAAGTTTATTTCAATTGATTGCAATAATTTTTCAATGGATAAAAAAAATACTTACAAATTTTATTCAATTTGTTGGAAAATCTTTGCAATTGCTTTATAAATTTAAATGGGTGACATTGTCGATTGTAATACTATGTGTAGCTGCTGGTTTATATTTTTCGCGGTCCAACGCCCGTATTTATAAAGTAGAAGCAATGGCAGTTTTGCACGGAGGCGATGTGCAAACACTAAAAGAAATTTGTAAACAGTTAGAAAACTCGCTTGCAACCAATGATTATCTTTCACTTGCAACAAAAATGGGCATACCCGATAGTGTTTCAAGGAAATTCTTTGCCATTCGTACTTTTGATGTTATTGACTATCTTGGCGATGGCACTGCAGATAAAATTGATTTCAAAAGAAGACATGCTTTGGACGATACAATGAATGTGAAGATGAAAGATAGACTTTATATTCAGATAAGAACTCAAAGCATTCAATTAGTGCCTGCTTTTCAGGAAGCATTAGTTAAGTATTTTACCTCACATCCAATTCTTTCGTCACAGTTCGAAGCGCAGAAGAAATTTTATGCTGATCAGATAAAAATTTGCGATGCTGAACTTCAACGCATCGACAGTTTGGCAAAAGTATTTTACTTCAAGGATAATATTGACCAAATAAAGTTCGAAAACAACAAACTAATAGTTGGTGAAAGTCGTAAACAATTATTTTATGGTGAGTTGTTAGAAATAAACAGCCGCAAGGTATGGTCGGAGAACAAGCTTGCCGAGTGTGTGCTACCTGTTGATTTCCCTTCAAATTTTGTTGTAATTCCTAATGCAGTAAATAGCAGGTTTAAGATGCTTGTAATAGCGCTGTTTGGCTCTGTTGTTTTATCACTGCTTTTTGCGTTCTTATTTGATAATCTGAAAAATATCGTTAACTTCCTCGAAAATAAAAAGGAGTAATATTTTGTTTGATTTTAAAAAAATCCTCATACAGTATTGTAATGAGGATTTTTTTTGCAATAATTTAATCTACTTTTGTTTTACGATAAATAAAATCTCATCAAAAATTGACTTCAAATTTTGATATGCTGTTGTATTATTTTTTCTGAAAATTTGAATTTTCAATTGGTTTTTAACTTCAACATATTTTTGCAACCATTCGTAATAAGCAATTCTGCCTAAATAGTATTGTGCCGGAATTAATAGAAAAACAAACCAAAAACTTACCCCCAAAAGAGAAGTAACTATTAATGACTGAAGTAAATAAAATACCGGAAAACTAACAATGCCGACAGCAAAATATACCGAACTGAAAAAACCTTTAAATTTTACATCAGCTATTTTTCTGACAAACAAAGGTGTAAGAAAAGCAAGAAAGTTGAAAATAAAACCGGCAATAAATACAGGAGAAAGCAAAATTAACCTGCTGATTTTTACAAATAGATTAGTATTGTTCGAATAGAAATATTTAAATTGTTCAGCGCTGAAATTTAATTTCTTATTTTTTGTCAGGTAATCAGCATATAGACTTTTCAGTTTTTCAAAAGTTTCCGGTTTGTTATTTTCTATGTCAATTATTTTTTTTGCAGTATCCTTACGTAATTCAAAAACCTTTTCGGGAGTGTAATAACCATGATTTTCTAAAATAATTATATTTGTGGTAATTTCAAAAATACTTTCAAGGAATTCGTAATTATCTTTTGAGTTAATATTAACCGTTAATTCTTCGAGTGCCGATTTTAATTTGTCTTTTATTTCGTTAATTGCTTTAGCCTGATTTTCGTTGTATGAATTCATTAAAGCTTTTACACTGATAGGCTCACCAATATTTATGATTAGGTTTTTACCGAAATTAATTAAGTCTTCATAATCCAGTCCTACGGGTACAATATAAATTTCATCTTCAGTTTCCTTTTGTGCTGCAAAAGCAATTCGGAAAAGCCCTTTTACAAGCGGTCGAACATTTCGTTCAATTTCCTGATTTCCTTCGGGCATAATGCATAAATATTGTTTCTTTATCAGAATTTCCTTGCACATTTCAAAAGAATCGAAATTCTTACCCAGATTTTCGTAACCATCTCTGATTCTGAAAGCGGGCATTATTTTAGAAAAGGTGAGTAATTTTGCAAAAAATTTATTGTTAAAAACATCTGATCTTGCCAAAAAGGAGGTGGATTGTTTTTTAGACGCTATTAATGCAACTGCGAGCGAATCCATAAGCGCGTTCAAGTGATTTGGTGCGAAAATTATCGGGGAGTTTTTTGGGATATTTTCGTAGCCCGTAACAGTAATTTTTTTGTAATAAATTTTAAAGGTTGATAACAGGTACTTTCTTACAAAAAGGTAAGATAAATGAAGATCATATATTTTTCGCATGTTTTCTGAAAATATTTATTGACGAACTTGAATATCTAAAAATCAAATTTTGCATGGCAAAAATAAAATATTTTTAAATAACAGATGCCTTTTAGCATTAAAAATGATATGTTGTTTTGTGCTGATAAGATTTGTAAAAGTAAAAATCAGACTTTATCTTTAATCCATTATTTGTCCACTTTAATTTCCTTTTTACTACTTTTGCAATATAATATAATTGAAAATCAAATGAAAACTACTTTTAAAGAATTTGCATTCATTCTTATGATTTCTTTCATTTTTCTTTCGTGTAACAGCCGTAACGACAATGAACCGGTCATAAAATTTAAAACTTCAAAAGGCGATATTGTTGTAAAGCTTTATGCAGAAACTCCTCAACACCGCGATAATTTTGTAAAACTCGTTGAATCGGGTTATTACAATGGAGTGTTGTTTCACAGGGTAATACGCGATTTTATGATACAGGCCGGTGATCCTGATTCTCGAAAAGCCAAAAAAAATCAGATGCTTGGCTCGGGCGATGTGCCTTACTCCATACCTGCCGAAATAGTTTATCCGCAGTTTTTTCACAAACGTGGCGCGCTTGCAGCTGCTCGTCAGGGAGATGATGTCAATCCCGAAAGAGCATCATCCGGAGCTCAGTTTTATTTGGTACAAGGACGTATATTTACCGATTTGAAGCTCGACAGTTTGGAATTAAAAAGAAAAGAGAAAATCGTTTTTAAGGAATTTTCATTAAAATGGGACAGTCTTGATATAAAGAATAAAAATACTACTGAAAAAATTCAAATAGCTTTACGAGATTCAATTATGAAGGAAGTAGAAATGAACGTAACCAAAGAACAGAAATATAAATATACGCCAAAGCAGCGCGAAACATACAAAACTGTAGGCGGAACACCACATCTCGATGGTGAATATACTGTTTTTGGCGAAGTAATAAAAGGTATAGAGGTAGTGAGTAATATTTCGGTGGTTAAAACAAATAAAGCTGACAGACCGTTGGACAATGTGCGAATTTTAAGTGCAACCCGTATCAGATGATTTTCTTTAAATGAGATAAGGTTTTGTTTGAAAAGAATTGATGTTCCGATTTATTTAAAGAAATTTTTCAATAATTAATCGTCATTTTCACACAAACAGTACTTTATCTTGATTAAAAATAGTAATTTTGCACCCTGTTTTGAAATACTTTATTATCTATAAATTATGGCTGAAAATAAATTAAATTTACTGGCTGATTTTCCGGAAGTTACATACGAAAAATGGATGGAAAAAATTCAGGCTGACTTAAAAGGGGCTGATTTCAATAAGAAACTTATCTGGAAAACCAACGAAGGTTTCGATGTTATGCCTTTTTATATGGCAAAAGATATCGAGAATTTGAAATTATCCGAAAATATTCCCGGAAAATTTCCTTATGTACGTGGCGCAAAACCTGATAATAAATGGTTTGTCCGACAGGAAATTGTAGTTGAAAATGCTGAAGCTGCAAATGTTAAAGCATTGGAAGTTTTGAATAAAGGTGTTGATTCATTGTATTTTATGATGAAGAAAAACGACCTGAATTTAACTTTTGTAAGTACATTACTCGAAAACATTGCAGCTGATTGTGTTGAACTTAATTTTTGCGTTGGTTATCAGAAGTCGGCTGATTTATTGAAAATTCTGACAGAATATTTCGATAAAAAGGGTTTTGAACCTACAAAATTACATGGTTCAGTAAATTGGGATGGAATTAACTCAATGCTTGTTTGTGGAGATGATTTTGAAACAGAAGAACTCGTAAACTACGCTAAAGAAACATTCGAAGCGGCGTCTTCATTGCCATTTTACCGTGTACTTAACGTTAATGCTTTAACTTTAAGCAATGCCGGAGCATTTATTGCACAAGAACTTGGATACGCATTAGCCTGGGGAAATGAGTATCTTTCTTCGTTAATCGATGCAGGATGCGAACCTTCAGTAGTTGCAAAAAAGATTAAATTCAATTTCGGAGTTGGCAACAATTATTTTATGGAAATTGCCAAATTCAGAGCAGCGCGTTTGCTTTGGGCAAAAATTGTTGATGCATATCAGCCACGATGTCTAAAAACCAACTGTCAGCACACTGTAAATGGTATTTGTAAATGTGCTGCCAAAATGCGTATTCACGCTCAAACAACAATATTCAATAAAACAGTTTTCGATCCCAATGTAAATATGCTTCGTACACAAACTGAAGCGATGAGCGCTGTGTTGGGCGGTGTAAATTCACTCACTGTTTTACCTTATGATGCAACTTTTAAAACATCTGATGATTTTTCAGAACGTATTGCACGTAATCAGCAACTCTTATTAAAAGAAGAATCGCACTTCGATAAAGTTGCCGACCCGGCTGCAGGTTCGTATTATATCGAAACACTTACCAATAAAATAGCTGAACAAGCCTGGAAAATTTTTGTTGATGTTGAAGATAATGGCGGATTTTTCAATGCTGTGAAATCAGCTACGGTACAGAAAACTGTAAAGGAAACAGCTGCAGCCCGTTTGAAAGCGGTATCTTCACGTAGAGAAATTTTATTGGGTACCAATCAGTTCCCTAATTTTAATGAAATTAGCCGGAAAACTGCAAGTACACCTTTAATAAACGCTTGTGGTTGCGAATCAGCAAAAATTGAAACTCTACCACCACTCAGAGCAGCTCAGGAATTTGAAGATCTGAGATTTGAAACTCAGGCAGCAGAGAAACGTCCTGTGGCATTTATGCTTACCATTGGAAATTTGGCAATGCGTTTAGCCCGTGCACAATTCTCATGCAATTTCTTTGCTTGTGCCGGTTACGAAGTTGTTGATAATTTAGGTTTTAAAACTGTAGAAGAAGGTGTGGCAGCCGCCGAAAAAGCAGGTGCTGATATTATTGTTCTTTGCTCAAGCGACGATGAATATGCCGATCTTGCTCCTGCTGCATTTAAAGCATCAAAAGATAAAGCAATTTTGGTGGTTGCCGGCGCTCCTGCTTGTATTAATGAGCTTAAAAGTGCAGGTATCGAACATTTTATTAATGTAAAATCCAATGTGCTCGAAACGCTTAAATCTTTTAATAAACGTTTAGGTGTAACTAAATAAAAATATTGCTTATGAACAAATGGGTTTTAGCTACACGACCATGGTCGTTTCCAGCATCGGCAATGCCTGCGTTGCTTGCTATTTCCTTTGTGTTTTTTCAGAAAGTTAATTTCGACAACGTTTCATGGGTGTTGGGAGTGCTGGCACTTATAGGAGCAGTATGTTTTCAAATTGCAGGAAATCTGATTGGCGATTATTTCGATTATAAATATAAAGTTGATCGTAAAGAAACTTTCGGGTCGAGCAGACTTCTTGTTGAAGGAGTTTTTCAACCTCAAACAATTTATAAATTCGGAATTTCAGCATTAATAGCAGGAATGCTTTTAGGTTTCATATTGATGTACTTTTCGGGTATTCAACTGCTTTGGATTGGTTTGGCCGGTGCGCTGGGAACCTATTTTTATTATCGACTGAAATTTATTGCTTTAGGCGATTTGCTCATTTTTATAATTTACGGACCTCTTATCGGGCTTGGAACTGCTTATGTTATGACCGGAATTTTATCTTATGAATTGCTTTTAATTGAAATTCCTGTGGCATTTTTGGTGGTAAACATTTTACATGCCAACAATACCCGTGACATACGCGACGATGGAAAGGCAAACATTAAAACTCAGGCGATGTTACTCGGTATAAAAGGTTCAAAAATCCAATATATCGTACTTGCTTTGGGAGCATATATTGCAGTAGCTATAATGGTTGCGTTCGGTTTGCTTCATTCTTTAACTCTTTCAGTATTTTTGTCGATTCCTTTAGCGCTTAAAAATATTAAGCAAATTCAACAAGCTGAGATTGAAAATCCCGAGAATATAAAAATGCTTGATGCTACTTCTGCACAGCTGGTAATGATTTTCACTTTATTGTTTTCGTTGTCAAATTTCATTGCTTACTACTTGTGAAAAAGATAATTATTCCTGTAATAGTTGCAGTACTTTTCTGGTTCGTGATGTTTTCACCATGGACTAAAGATTATGTGAATTTCTGGATTACCATGGGATTTGCAGGTACAACACTTGTGTTAATGAGCGTGTTTTTAGGAAAAAACTTCAGGCAGCAATTTTCGCTAAACACTAAAGATATTCTTATTGGATTAGCATCGGCAGTAATATTATACCTGATTTTTCTTCTTGGAGAATATTTATCCACACAATTGTTTGATTTTGCACGCGTACAGGTTGACAATATCTACTCCATGAAAGAAGGAGAAAGTAAAGTGTTTTTGAGCTTATTACTTTTATTGCTTGTTGGTCCTGCTGAAGAAATTTTCTGGCGTGGACATGTACAACGGTTACTCGGCGAGAAATACAGTGAATGGACAGCATTTTTTGTAACAACACTTATTTATACGTTGGTACATATCTGGTCGTTCAATTTTATGCTGATTATGGCAGCAATGGTTTGCGGAGCATTCTGGGGCTTGATTTATAAATACAATAAAAATTTAGTAACACTCATAATTTCGCACGCGGTGTGGGATGTGTCTGTGTTTATTTTGTTTCCAATTTTGTAGAAAAATAGAACAAAGAACAAAGATTAAAGATTAAAGACAAAAGATGGGATGCATAATTTCAGGAAATTAGATATCCAACAAACATTGCTGAAGGCTCTGCAAAAACAAGTAATAGAGATTTTGCACGATTCCTTGAAATGTCAATTGGTTCATTGCTTGAATTGGAAACAGAACTAACAATTGCTTTAAATTTAAATTATATAGATTCATTGATGTTTGAGAATATTCAGACTAAGATAATTGAACTTAAAAATTGATAACAGGATTTAAAAACAAACTGGATTAAGACCTTTTTATAATGACAGTGGTAATTGTCTTTATTCTTTGTTCTTTAATCTAATAATCTAAAAAAAATGAAACCTGATTTTAAAAATATCGATATTAAAAATATCGTAACGACTACAAACGCTGCTCAGGCAGCAAATAACTGGTTGACACCTGAGCAAATTCCGGTAAAATCTTATTATACTAAAGAAGATATCGCCAGTATGGAGCATTTGAATTATGCTGCCGGACTTCCACCGTATTTGCGCGGACCTTACTCGGTAATGTACGCTATGCAGCCATGGACTATCCGTCAGTATGCCGGATTCTCTACAGCTGAAGAATCAAATGCATTCTACCGTCGAAACCTTGCTGCAGGACAAAAAGGTCTTTCGGTAGCGTTCGACTTGGCTACACACCGTGGCTACGATGCCGATCACGAACGTGTGGTTGGTGACGTTGGTAAAGCGGGTGTATCAATTTGCTCTGTTGAAGATATGAAAGTATTGTTCGATGGTATTCCATTGAATAAAATGTCAGTTTCGATGACCATGAACGGTGCTGTACTTCCGATTCTTGCATTCTATATCAATGCAGGATTGGAGCAGGGAGCTAAGCTGGAAGAAATGGCTGGAACTATCCAAAACGATATTTTGAAAGAATTCATGGTGCGTAATACTTATATTTATCCACCAAAATTCTCGATGAAAATTATTGCTGACATTTTCGAGTTTACATCTCAAAAAATGCCAAAGTTCAACTCAATTTCAATTTCGGGTTACCACATGCAGGAAGCTGGTGCAACTGCCGATATCGAGTTGGCTTACACATTGGCCGATGGACTTGAATATCTTCGTGCCGGAGTAAATGCAGGTATGGATATCGATTCGTTCGCTCCACGTTTATCGTTCTTTTGGGCTATTGGCATGAATCACTTTATGGAAATTGCCAAAATGCGTGCTGCACGTATGTTGTGGGCAAAAATCGTAAAACAATTCAACCCTAAAAACCCAAAATCGCTTGCATTGCGTACGCACTCGCAAACTTCAGGTTGGTCATTGACTGAGCAGGATCCGTTCAACAATGTTGGTCGTACATGTATCGAAGCAATGGCTGCTGCCTTGGGTCATACGCAATCGCTTCACACCAATGCGCTGGACGAAGCTATCGCGTTGCCAACCGATTTTTCGGCTCGTATTGCCCGTAACACACAAATCTATATTCAACAGGAAACTGAAATATGCCGTGAGGTGGATCCTTGGGCTGGTTCTTTCTATGTGGAGTCGTTGACAAACGAATTGGCTGAAAAAGCATGGGCGTTGATTGAAGAAGTTGAAAAACTGGGTGGTATGGCTGCGGCAATCGAAACCGGTGTTCCTAAAATGCGTATCGAAGAAGCTGCTGCACGCACACAGGCTCGTATTGACTCCGGAAACCAGATTATTGTTGGTGTAAACCAATACCGATTGGAAAAAGAAGATCCAATTGACATTTTGGAAGTAGATAACACTGCGGTTCGTTTGCAACAAATTGAGCGTTTGAAGCAATTACGCGCCAACCGCAACGAAGCGGATGTTCAAAAAGCATTGGCAGCAATTACCGAATGTGCCCGTACCGGAAACGGTAACTTATTGGAATTGGCCGTTGAAGCAGCAAGGGTTCGCGCTTCATTAGGTGAAATCTCTGACGCATGCGAAGCAGTATGCGGACGTTATAAAGCAACCATTAGAACAATTTCAGGCGTGTATTCATCAGAAACTAAAAACGATGCAAACTTTCAGAAAGCTTGCGAGTTAACAGAGAAATTTGCTCAAAAAGAAGGTCGTCGCCCACGTATCATGATCGCTAAAATGGGTCAGGATGGACACGACCGCGGTGCAAAAGTTGTAGCTACCGGTTATGCCGACTGTGGATTCGACGTAGACATGGGACCATTGTTCCAGACTCCTGCCGAAGCAGCGAAACAAGCTGTAGAGAACGACGTACACGTAATGGGTGTTTCTTCGTTGGCTGCAGGTCACAAAACACTGGTTCCTCAGGTAATCGAAGAATTGAAAAAAATGGGTCGCGAAGATATTATTGTTATTGCCGGTGGAGTTATTCCTGCTCAGGATTACGATTATCTGTACAAAGCCGGCGTAGCAGCTATCTTTGGCCCTGGTAGTCCGGTTGCGAAAGCAGCTTGTACTATCATGGAAATTTTGTTGGAAGACTAAGAACCCCAAACCCCTAAAGGGGCTTAAAGAAAGAAAAACGGACTTGCCATTGTGGTAAGTCCGTTTTTATTTGTGAAATTAAATTTAATAACATTATAACCGAATTGTTTTAACTCAAGAAACAGAAAACCATATAACACTTATAAGAGCAATAAATTGTCCAAATTCAAATACTCTTCCGTTAAATCAAAAATGATGCATTGATAAAAATAGCGTATATTTGCCCGAAATTTTTTTGGAAGCCATATTGTTTTCAAAGGTGAAATGAATAAACATGAACCTTAAAACGAATCATGAATTACCCGAAACAATACTATAATTCAATATGAAACTGAAATTTCTATTACTTGCTTTAGCCGCGTGCGGCACAATGACGATTTGTGCGCAGAACTACACAACCGGTAATCCGGCAGATGAAACGAATTACGGATACCTGAAGAATTATTTGCCACTTAAGCAATATATTAACTATGGGCAGTATCCTAATTTCAAGCTGGGAGTTGCCATTGGTGCCAATGATTACCTGCACAACAGCACGGTTAAGGCGGTAACAAATGGCTATTTCACGGAGACTGTTGCAGGCAATGAAATGAAGATGTCGAGCTGTGTGAGTAGCAACGGAACCATGAATTTCAGTACCGTTACCAATTTTGTAAATACGGCAGTCGAAGCAGGTGTAAATGTTTACGGACATACATTGGCATGGCATTCTCAACAGCCTGTAGGCTATCTGAGCGGTTTGATCAAAGACCTGCCTGCACAGCCCATCGAAGGCAGCGACACGACCGTTTGGACCTTGCTGAAATCAAAAGACTTTACACATGAAAAAAGCATAGGTTGGTCATCGGATAAAACAACGTATGGCTATACCACTTCTTTCGTTGCCGACGGCCTTCTTGTGCATACCACCAAGAAGGTCAACTCATGGGAGGTTCAGTATATCGTTATGGATAACATCCCGACTGTTCAGGGCGTAACTTACCAAATGACTATTACCGTAAAAGGATCGGCTGCCGGAAATATTCACAGCAAACTTGGAAACTGGAACGGCGGAGCAAGTGCGGAAATACCATTTACAACGGAATGGAAAGATGTGGTTATCAACTATACCAGCACACTCGATAACAGTTTTCTGCTTTTCCAACACGGAGACTTTGTTGGTGACATCTGGATAAAGAATATCAAGTTCGAAAAGTCGGTGCAAGGAAAGAAGGCTACCCGTAACTGTATCGTGATGAATGCCACGGACAAGAATGCGAATGTATGGGATAACCAGTTCTGGATTAAGTTAGGTAGTTTCAATAAGGGTGACTCCTATGAGTTCTCTGCTGAAGTGCGTGCAGACAATGTATCTAGGGCATCGACTCAAATACATAACGCTCCGGGAAGTTACGTAAACTGGCAAGCTCTTGGCGATGTCAACTTCACAACGGAATGGAAGACGGTAACCAAAACAGGATCGTTTGTTGATGCCGGACAATCCATTGCTTTCAACCTAAGCGAATTTGAGGGTGCCAACACTTACTATTTCGACAATATCAGCTTAAAAATCAATGGAGTGGAAGGTGTGATAAACGGTAATTTTGATGGAACCGATCTTTCATCGTTTGCATGGAAGCGCTACGGCGAAGCTGTTACAAACGTCACTATCAAGCCAAACTACCTATACGTTCAGTTACCTCAGAGCATTCCGCTGTCCGCTCAGGTGAAACACGATACACTGGTATATGCCATGGACCGCTGGATTGGCGGCATGATGACTGCCTGTGGCGGTAAAGTAAAAGCCTGGGATGTGGTGAACGAAGCAATCTCAGGAGGCGACTCGAACGGTGATGGTGTGTATGACCTACAGCATGCCAATGGCGACGACAGTAATTTCTTCTGGCAGGATTACATGGGCGATCTGGAATATACCCGTCAGGCAGTACGTTTGGCTCGCCTGCATTATGCCAATTCAATGGCTTCGAAAGGTGGAGACGATGGAAAACTGAAGTTGTTTGTAAATGACTACAATCTGGAAAGTGACTGGGACGGTAACGGCAAGCTGAAATCGCTTATTAAGTGGATAGAAAGTTGGGAAGCCGACGGAGTTACAAGAATAGATGGTATCGGCTCTCAGATGCACATATCGTGCTATATGAACGACGCTACCCAAAACAGCAAGAAGAATGCTATAGAGAACAGTTTCAGACTTATGGCGGCTACGGGCAAACTGGTTCGTATCAGCGAACTGGATATGGGTATGGTAGATGCCAGCGGTAACGACGTGCCAACAGCCAATATGACAGAAGAAATGCATCAGCGCATGTCAGCCTTTTACGAATGGATAGTGAAGAAATACCTCGAGATTATTCCCGCTAACCAACAGTGGGGCATCTGCCAATGGTGTGCGACCGATGCTCCGACAAACAGCGGATGGCGTGCAGACACACCTGTAGGACTGTGGACGCTCGACTGGTACCGTAAGCATGCCTATGCCGGTTTTGCCCGCGGTCTGGGAGCACCACAAAACCCATCAGCTGTTAATCTCATCCTGATAGATTCAATCATGACGGATTCATCCCCCATTTACGATATTTATGGTCGCTTTGTAGGCAATAATTTCGAGTTACTCCCTTCTGACGTTTATATCCAAAACGGCAAAAAGTACCTGAAACGCTGATCGTTAAATTAGGATTTACTATTTAGTCATTTACCATTTACTATTAATAGAAAACGGACTTGTTATGAGGTAAGTCCGTTTTTTTCTTTGCAATGATTAAAAAATACCAACTTAATTTCAATTGAAACATTTTATATAAAAAATACATCAGTAAAATACAACAAAAATTCAAAATTTACTTGTAAATTTTTTATTTGCATAAATATGTAAATTTATTTGATTTTATATAAACAACTTTCAGAGAAATTAGTAACTTTGTGCCTTATAGTATGTTTAAATTAAGGATATAAAAGAAAACCCACTTTCATTCATTTTGAAAAATTCTATTTTTGTAATATCAACTGTAATTGTATTCATTTTTTGTTTAAGTAGCTCTCGCTTATATGCTCAGCAAAAAAATATCGAATCGCCTGAAAATTTCTCTGAATTGGTTGATGTTGATTCTATCATTCCAAAAATTGAGTCTCAATTTAACATTAAAATTTATTATCAGCCTGAATGGTTCGCAAATAAAAAGGTAAGAACTTCTTTGCTTCAACTGCCATTAAATCAGTGTATTGAAGTTTTAAGCCGAACCGCAAATCTCAATTGCCTTACGTTAAGTGATGAAAATTATGTTTTTGTTCCCGTAGAAATTCGGAATTATTCTGACAGATTGGATAAGAAAGGAGTAATTCTGATAGGTGAACCAAATAGTAGCGGAGAAAATGAACAGGTTGAAATTTCAGGAAAAATTCTTGATTTTAAAACAGGAAAACCGTTGGATGCGGCAAGACTTACCATTGATAAACTAAACCTGAACGCAATTTCAGATAGAAACGGAAATTACAAACTCTCATTAATCCCCGGAGATTATGATTTACGAATTAATTTTGTAGGATATGACGAGGATTTCAGAAAAATCAGAGTATTCGGAAAGGGTATTGTGAATTTTGAAATTTCGGAACAGATTATCCGACTTCAGGAAATAACCGTTTCTGATAAAGCACCTGGCGCAAATCTGATTAAGGCTCAAATGAGCACTATCAATCTGAATACGAAAAATATTAAGGAATTGCCTTCATTTTTAGGAGTAAAAGATGTCTTAAAAGGAGTTACTTTATTGCCCGGAATTCAATCGACTGGTGAATTTGGAACAGGTTTTTTTGTACGCGGTGGAAGTGCCGATCAGAATCTGATACTTATTGAAAATGTTCCCATTTTTAATTCATCGCATTTATTCGGACTTGTATCGGCAATTAATTCCGATGCAATTTCGTCGGTTAATCTATTAAAAGCCGGTATTCCTGCCGGTTATGGAGAACGAGCATCATCAGTAATGGATATTCAGATGAAAAGCAATACTGAAAAATTCTCGGGAAAAGGAGGAATTGGTTTAATTGATTCAAGATTGAATTTTGAAATTCCGTTGTTTAACAATAATGTAAATCTGCTGTTTGGTGGTCGTTCATCATATTCAAACTGGCTGCTTCATGCAATTCCTGATGCCGAATTAAAAAATAGTTCGGCTAACTTCTATGATGTTAATGTACTTTTAAAAATTAAACTATCGCAAAGAGATAATTTATCGTTTTTCGGTTATCACAGCAATGATGCGTTTAGTTTTATTAAAAACTCACCATACAATTATAATAATACGATTGCTTCGTTGAAATACTCGCATAATTTCGGCGATAAATTGCATTTGCTGTTTACCACCGGATACAGTAATTACCGTAATGATATTACTTCACTTGATTCGCTTAAACCTAAAGAAGCATATAAAATATCATCAATAATTAAATACAACAATGCTAAGCTAAACTTCACATGGTTTGCAAATAAAAAAAATACGTTCGATTTCGGATTAAACAGCGTTTTATACAGATTGCAGCCGGGTAAACTTACTCCATACCAATCAGAATCGTTGGTAAATTCGCAGGAAGTAACCAAACAACAGGGAATTGAAACATCAGCTTATTTAAGCGATAATATTGAATTTTCGCAAAAACTAAGTGCCGAAGCAGGTGTTCGTTTCAGTTTATACTCTCCTTTTGGTCCGGGAAAATCTTATGTGTTTGAACCAAGCGCAGCCAAAACTTTCGAAAACATTATCGATACATTGTTTTATAATAAAAACGAAGTTATGAAAAGATATTGGAGCGTTGAACCAAGGTTGTCTTTGCGTTATTCAATCGATGAATCAAGTTCGTTAAAGCTAAGTTACAACAGAATGAGTCAGGTGATAAATTTAGTTTCGAATACTGCTGTAATGTCACCAACTGATGTTTACAACCTGAGTAATCCGAATATAAAACCTCTAATAAACAATCAGATAGCGGCAGGATATTATCGAAACCTGAAGAATAATTCCATTGAAACTTCGGTGGAAATATATTATAAGAAATCGGATAATATTGTAGAATTTCGTAATGGCGCATCCATTTTGCTAAATGATGCACTTGAAACAGATTTGCTGAATGCCCAAGGTTACAGTTATGGTATAGAATTTTATCTGAAAAAAAATACCGGAAAACTTACAGGTTGGATGAGCTATACCTATTCAAGAGCTTTCAGAAAAACCACAAGTAATTTTGTAGAAGATCAAATAAACAGAAATCAGGTGTTCTCATCGCCTTTTGATATACCACATAATTTTATAATTAATGCGAATTATCATTTAACGCGACGTTGGAGACTTTCGGGTGTGTTTAATTTCAATACAGGTAAACCTATTACACTGCCCGAACTGAAGTATGATTACAATGGACGGCAATATGTTTATTACTCCGACAGAAATAAATATCGATTGCCTGATTACCATCGTTTCGATTTAGCAATTACTTATGATGAATCCTTACGTTTTAAACAAAAGTGGAAAGGAAGCTGGACTTTCTCAATTTTAAATCTTTACGGACATAAAAATGCCTATACGGTTTTTTATAAATCTGCATCGCAAATTGAATCAAAGTTTTACCGTTCTTTCAATTTGTACAAAATGTATATTATCGAAAAACCTGTGCCTACTTTTACTTATAATTTTACTTTCTGAGGATGAAGCATATTAAATACATACAGTTTATTTTTGTTTTATTGGTTCTGCCTTTTTACCAGTGCACCGAAGTTTATTATCCTGAAATAAGCTCCGATACCGAAGCATTGGTAGTAGAGGGTTTGATAACGCAGGAATCCGGACCTTTTAGCGTAAAACTTACCATGGCTAAACCACTACGGTTCGACTCAACCGGCGTAAACGCTTATGCTGTTCGTTTGGCTAAGGTTACGATTACCGAAAATGATAAAACCCGTTACACACTTCTCGAAGATTCGCCGGGAGTTTACACAACACCAGCAAATTTTAGAGCGATTGTCGGAAATTATTATAAATTGAGCGTTCAAATAAAAGATGGTT
This sequence comes from uncultured Paludibacter sp., assembly GCA_964405245.1. Taxonomy (GTDB): domain Bacteria; phylum Bacteroidota; class Bacteroidia; order Bacteroidales; family Paludibacteraceae; genus Paludibacter. The sequence continues at coordinate 9,333 of CAYONE010000005.1, read as the reverse complement.
TTAGTTATGTGTCAAATTCTGAAAAACTGCTTCCACCGCAAACTGTTGATTCAATTAAATCTGTAACAGTAACACAAAATTATGTGAACGCGAAAATGGAGGAAGTTGCCGTAAGAGGAGCAGAAGTTCGTGCTGATTTATTTTCAACTGTTACTAATGAGTCTGAAATGCCATCGTGCAGGTTCAGTAGTGTGCTTACTTATCAGTATTGGTGGACTTATCGCGACAGAGATATTAACGGAAACGAAATTATGGCTTATCACTGGGTTAATTTCGGTTGGAAAAACTATGTTCTCAATTCTTATGATAATATTACCGATGAGAAAAAGCCATCGACAAGTCCGGTGATTAAAAATCATCCTTTATGCTTTATACCTTATGAACCGGAAGCGTACAATTTAATGTTTTCTGATCCGAAAGTAATCTTTTACGTACGAATGAAGCAGTTTACTTTAACTCACGATTCGTACAGGTTTTATTTAAGCGCAAAAAATCAGTTGGCAGCTACCGGTAAATTGTTCGATCCGATAAATTCACAATTGTATGGTAATATGCGATGCGATAACAATAAAGATAGAATTGTATTGGGTTTATTTGAAGTTTCGTCGGTTACACAACATTCTTTTGTGGTGGAACTAAGCAACTGGAAACGAACTGCAAAGGTACGGTATGCCGATTATGTGGAAATTCCTATAAACGATGATTTCCTTTACAGAGACTGGGATAACATGAGCGCTCCACCAGCCAATGATCCTACATATATTCCAATACCTTTGCCGGGTTGGTGGTACCATAATTTATATTAATTCATGATGATGATTTTCAAAAAAATATTGTTGTTACAATTGTTTGGCTTGATGTCAGTTTGTATTTCGTCCGCAAATGGAATTGGTGAATCAGCATATTTACACACCGACAGAAGTGTTTATATTACCGGCGAAACAGTATATTTTAAATTTTATTTGATGAATTCTGAAACGCTAAAGTTGTCGGAACTAAGTAAAGTCGGCTATATTGTTTTGCGTTCTGAAAAATCGGAATCTGTAATTAAGCTCAGAGTTAATCTGGATAAAGGCACAGGAATGGGTAGTTTCGAATTGCCCGATACTTTGTATTCGGGAATTTATCAGTTTACAGCTTTTACCCGTTTTATGCGAAACAGGGAAGAACAATCTTTTTTCAGGAAAGATATTACGGTTATCAACCGACATAATAAATTATACGAATTTAAATCATTAAGTTTTAATAAATCCAATATCTCGGATACTGTGTCTGATAATAATAGCATTAAAATTCAATTAGATAAGGAAACATACAAAAAAAGACAAAAGGTAACGATTAGTTTTAGCAATTTGAGCGCTAATGCAAATGTCTCGGTATCAGTAAGTGAAAATACTCCGGTTCCAATTCCTTATGTTTCGTTGGATAAAACTTTTAAAACCATAAAATCAGAAAAAAATGAATTTAGTTCTAAAAGATATTTTTCGCCTGAATTAAAAGGAAAAACTTTAAGTGGAGTTGTTACTGACATTCAAACTGATACCGTAGTAAGCAATGCTGTTGTGTTATTATCGTGCATTGATTCTGTAGCAAATTTACAATATGCCGTTACAAACCGGAAAGGTATTTTTCAGTTTTTGCTGAGCGATTATTATACTGACAAAGAATTGTTTGTTACAATTTTGAAAAATTCTGAAACTCAGAACTGTAAAATTAAAGTTTTTGATGATTTTAAAATTGAATCTCCCGCCAATTTGAATTTAAGTTCGTTAAACTGGCAATTCGACGAGTATTTTTTTAATACTCAGAATCTGGTTTTTATAAACAAAACTTATAATACCGATGCGCGAACAAAAATTCTGGAAAGCAAAAATATTGAGCATCTCTCGCCAAAATTTCATCATACAAAGGTTAAAACTATTATTCCGGCCGAATACGAACCTTTAAATGATTTTTTGGAAATAGCTGTTGAGCTATTACCTCATGTAAAAATATTCAAAGATAAAACCGGTTATAACGCATTAGTTTATAATAGCTTTTTGAATCGTTATTATGTACGTCCTCCTGCAATTTTTCTCGATGGAGTTTTTGTCGATAATATTGAAAAAATAATCGGATTAGGAACTGATAAAATCAATAAAATAGAAATTATTGATGAGGAAAGAGCATTTGGCGATTTGATTTTTGGTGGGTTGGTTTCAATTTTTTCGAAAACTTATGCAATGGAAAAAAGCAAAACGGAGTCTCCTTTGTTACGTATTTTTAATGAATCCGATCATAAAGGTTTTGTGAGTACAGCTTTAAATTCAGGTTTTATTACAAGTAAGCACATTCCATTGTTTAAACCGCTACTTTACTGGAATGCCGATTTTAATCTGCATAAAAATAAGGAAAATGTGATCAGTTTTTATACTTCAGATCTTACCGGAAGTTATACGATAAGAGTTGAAGGAATTTCAGAAAATGGCTCAACTGTAAGTAGTTCTAAAATTTTTAGTGTTGAAAAATAAGCAATGAAATCCGATATGAAAAAATATATATTTCTCCTTTTTTGTGTTGTTAATTCAATCTTTTTAAGCGGACAGAATAAAATTGTCAATATAATTCCGGCTATCGACACTATTTTTACTCCAAAATTGACCGGCAGTTTTTTTATCGAGCCAAAACAATATATCGGAGAACAATTTTATAATAATGAGTGGATTGAAGGCGATATATTACTTGCATCGGGCAATGAAATAAAGAATGAGTTATTGAAATATAATGGTGTTTACGATGAATTAATCTGGTTAAATCAGCAAAACTTCAGCGCTTTTAAAGTTGATAAATATCTTGTTAAAGAATTTCGTATTCGGAATAAAATGAATGAAAAGGTTCGTTTCAAACAGTTTTATCCTGCAATTGCCGATAATGATTCATCGGAAAGTATTTTTGCCGAAGTAATTACTGAAGGAGAATTATCGTTGTATATTCAGCATAAAATTGCAGTGAAAAGTCCCGATTATATTGTTGTGAATAATATCCGTAAAAAGTACGAAACATTACTTTATTCTCCAATTTATTATTTGAAGTTGAATAATGGTAAGCTTTTGAAACTAACACAGCCCGGTAAAAAGTCTTTTTTAAAATTGTTTCCTGAGCAACAAAAATCTATTAAGAAAATTATTGCTGCTGAACGTCTTAATATAAAACATCAGGAGGATTTCATTCAACTGGTTAAGCTGATGAACAAACAAAATATTTTTGATAATCAGTAAGTTTTTATAATTTGAAAAAAGTTGAGATGAACCAAACAACAACAAAGCCATTTTGCAACTTGCAAAATGGCTTTGTTAGTAAGTTTTTTCCAATCTGAATTACTTTGGCTGCCAATAGCACATTTTAGGTGATTCTATTGCGCCTTCGGTTTTCAATTGTTTCATGGCTTTATCCACTTCTTTGCGATCAAGCCCGGTAAGTTCAACTAATTTTCCTGCATTTACGGGCGCTCCGGCGCTTCTCATTGCTTCCAATACTTTTTCTTTCGATTCCATAATTATTTTTTTTGATTTTATTTTAAGCGAAAATAGTCAATTTGTTGTAATTAGTGAATATTTTTCCTCACTTTCTTCAGGAAAGCCTGCATTTGTTCAGAGTCTTTATTTTCAATTATTTCGAGCAGCGATTTAAGTTCGGCGCGAATATTATCGATTTGTTGGGGCGAATACGGATTAAAAAGAATTTCAGATAATAAATAGTCGTCTTCACCCAAAAGCCCCTTGGCAATGTCCATGTGGCGTTTAAAAGTTGTTCCGGGCGCTTCCTGAGGCTTCATTACCGAAGCAAAAACCAGCGTGGAAGCAAACGGAATGGAAAGTGAATACGCGATGGTACGATCGTGTTCATCAAAAGTATATTCAAAAATGTTTAACCTTAACGAACCGTATAAATCCTTGAAAAATGCCTTTCCCATGTGATCCGATTCCGAAATGATAATGGCACTTTGCGAACTCAAATTGTCAAGCGTGGCAAAAGTTGGTCCGAACATCGGGTGGGTTGATACATAACGCATTCCGGTGCTTTCGTAATATTCCTGCAAGCCCGTTTTTACCGAAGCAATATCCGAAATTATGCAACTCTTTGGTAGATAAGGTAATACTTTATGGAAAGCATCTATTGTAAATTTTAATGTTACGCAGTTTATTACAAGTTCAGGTTCAAATTCCTGAATTTCTTCGTATTTTGTGAGGCGTAGTGTGTTGAAAACAAAGCGTAATTTGTGCGCATCGGTATCAAATAATGCCACTTCGTGTTGAATACACATTACATCGGTAAGAAAGGTACCCATTTTGCCGGCGCCAAGAATCAGTATTTTCATTTTGAAAGTTTATTGAAGCTATATTTAAAAAAACTTATAATACAAACCCATAAAATCAGTGTGCAAAGTTAATAAAAACAGCCGGATTTGTTATTTCCATCTTATTGTGAATTTAAAACACTACAATTGTTGGTTTCTTATAGCTATTTATGTTTACACAGTATAACTAAAAACTGAAATATGAAAATAGGTGGAAGATTTTTTTTAAAATCGGAAGTTTTACTTATAACTTTAACAATTAGTATATTTTAAATGCAATAGTGGTATTTATAAACTGAAAGTTGTTTTAAAGTGTATTTCTGAATTAAAATAAGTCAATGACAATGATAAATTAGTAATAATAGTAGTTTAGGAAAAATAATGTTTACCTTTGTAGCAATAATTGAAAAAAAGTCGGAGTTGCTAACTATTGAAACCAACTTTCTTATTTAAGGAACCTTTTTTAAATAGAATGTATTTCTCAGCCTTCCATTTCAATAAAATACATTATTTAAAAAAAACCTATTTTAAAATGAACATTTTTGTAGCAAAATTGAGTTTCGAAACAAACGACGAAGATCTCAAACAACTTTTTGCAGAGTACGGAGAAGTACGTTCTGCACGTGTAGTAACCGATAAATTCTCTGGTCGTTCCAAAGGATTTGGTTTTGTTGAAATGTCTGACAACGAAGCTGCTAAAAAAGCTATTAGTGAGCTTGACGGTTGTGAATATGACAATCGTGTGATTGCAGTTTCGGAAGCACGTCCGCGCGAAGAAAGACCTTATTCAAACAATCGCTCCGGTGGCGGTGGTGGTGGCGGAAGACCAAAAAGATATTAATCGAAAAGATTTAAAAAAATGCCTTTATGTAAATAAAGGCATTTTCTTTTCTTGTTTACGAAGTGATGTTAAAAAAACATATTAGATTATCGATTTGTGCAATCTGATATACATAGCTACCCTTTCGTCTCTTTCAACTTTGGTAAGATTTGCCGGTATTTCAATTGTAGTGCGACTACTAATGGCAATTTGTACCACTTCTCCTGTCTTGTCTTTGATATTTTTCAAAATTGTAGTAACCATTTGACTTGAAGTAGTTCTTTCTGAACGAGTAATACCACCTTCTTTTTTGTGACCTGAAGAATTTTGTTTGAGCATCATTTTATTTGGGTTTGAGAATTTATTATTACATATGGACCAAGTTTAGTAAACAATGTGAAGTAAACGGTATTTTAATATATAAAATACAATTAATTCGTAATCATTATAAAACTTTTTGTAAGATACGACTAAAATCTCAATAAAATCCTTTCAAGCACAATAAAGATTCAGTTTTACGCAGTTTATTATATTTAATGTACTTAATTATACAATAAATTGTTATTGCAGAAGAATTTTGATTAAATATATTTTTATTACTGAAATAATTCTGATACACAATTTTATATCATCATTATTCAACTTTCCATTTTTTATAGCTCACAGTATTTTTACTCACAAAAATAACTGCACTTGTAAAAAGGTTTGCCCTCTAATTAACCTTTACCGTAATTTTTTCGGCAATTTTCAACGCTGTGCTTATGGTTGATAAATCAGTATTTAAACTTCCATCTTTGCCTGAATAATGACTGTGCCCAATGGCTTTCATTGCATATTCTGTTTTATTATTTGTGTCAATATCAGCACAATAAACTACAGCCGGCTGGCTCGAAGTTTTATATTCGCGGTCGTCAGGGTAACGGTTATTATGCCAATAGTCATTCCAATCCCACGATTGGTTTAATTCAAGCATGATTTTGTATTTACCATTCAGTGGTTTATCTGTAATGAAAGTCATTACAAAAGAATTTTGCGGAGTAGCTCCTGTACATGCATCAATTTCGGGATTTTTTGGAGTTGGCAAGAATGTTCCAAGTTCATTTTTTATTCCACGCTGATGTGCCCAGTAGGGCAATGCAGCCGGACGCTGAATCTCACCGGGCATCCAACGTCCCGTACTTCGGTTTCCGTGTTCGAAAACACCTTTTCCTATGCTCTGAGAAACATAAAGAGTTTGAATAAATTTTCCGTTTTCGTCGGAAAGCCAAATTGCAAAAAGCGGATGATTATGATTTTTTCCTTTATTGAATTTCAGTGTAATAACGGTGCAATTCTCGTTCGAACCATAAAGGAAATTATCAACAGTTTGCTGTTTTTTTTGCGCTGAAATTGCACTAACCGCAAAAATTAATGACAATGCAATAATATTTGTTTTCATAAAATAATTTTGATTTGATAGTATCTTTTTTTGTATGTATATTTTTAAAAGAAATAGTAGAAGCTTTAAAAAATTTTCATGAATGAATTTCCTATTTTCTATTTTCTAATTTCTCAATTTCTTAATTTCTTAATTTCTCAATTTTCAATTTTACTTATATCTTAACTATTAAACCAATTGTAGGCAAAATTGTTCCGCCAAATGCTTCAATTATTCTCAATCCCTGTTTTGTAGGGTCACCGTTCGGATCAGGAATCAGGTTTCCATCTGTATCCCGATTGGTGTAAATTGGTATGCTCTGACTTTTAAAGTTGTATGCATTTTGCACATCAGTATACAAATTCAATGCCCATTTTTTAAAGAAAAATTCTTTGTCGATGCGTATATCGAGCTGATGATTGTTTGTAAGCCGTTTGGAATTGAAATTGTTGTAATCCAAATAGGGTTGATTGGTAATATTCCATGCTGCACGATTGCTTGATAATTCCTCATCGATTGGCGAGTATGGTGCTCCTCCAACAAAACGCCAGCGGGTTGCAATATTCCAGTTCTTGCCAAATTTATAACTTGCAATAAAATTGAACAAATGTTTTGTATCCCAGGATGAGGGACGATAAATTCCATTTTTATCGGTAAATTCACTTCGGAAAAATGTGTAAGTTGAAGTTAAATTCAAATTGTTCCATTCCATAATTTTAGTCAGAAATTCGATACCGTAAGCACGTCCTTTTCCGGTAGAAGTGATTTTTTCGTCGCCAATTTGCCCATAATCAGCCCCTTTACTGGCAGTACTTATGCCTTCGCGCACCGACATTGGATATTGATCATAGAGTTTATAAAATCCTTCCACAGTCATTCTTACTTTCTCAATCGGTCGGTGTTCGAAACCCATTATCAATTGATTTGAAATTACATATTTCAAATCTTCTGTTTGGTTTACAAGCGGTCCGTTTGTCGAATCGCGAAAACCCATGGTGGTATAAGCGGGTTGTGCAGCGTAACGACCTAAATTTGCATTAAAATCCCATTTGTCAGTAATTATGTATGAAGCTGAAAATCTTGGCGATATCTGATTTAACGGATTTGACATGTTTTTATTGAAATTGTTTCCTACCATGCTCACTCCGAGCGAAAGTCGTAAACGATTTTCTAAATATTCATCTGAGGCTTGTGCAAATACCTGATAGCCCCACAAGTTTAATTCAGTTAAATAATTCAATTCGTTTACCTTATTGTTGAAGAACAATCTACGGAAAGTGTCGTTTGTATAATGCGAATATCGTAATCCGGCACCAATTTTAATTTTTACCGGTAAATATGGATAGTCTCGCTCAAAACGCAGTTTGTTTTCCGCTTCATCCGAAATATAGTTCGATACTTTTTCTTTAGTTTCGTCATTGTTCAGATATTTGAAATTTTTGTTGCGGAGCATATTACGACTGAGTACCCAATTGTCGATAAATCCATCGCCAAAATGCCTGTAAACTGTACCAACGGTATAATTCCATTGTTTGTAAATGGGTAAATAACTCAAAAGATATTTTTGGGCTTCCGTGCCGGTTTCCTGCAATCCTGTATTCAAAGTCAGATTATCGATAGCGCCAATTCCTATAAATGTAATTTCATTCTTTTTGTCGATTTCATATTTATATTTTACCTGAAAATCGTTGTATGTAGGCAGGAAAGGCAGGCCGATTGCCTGAAACAAAAATTGAAGGTACGATTGACGAGCCGAAACAATAAATGTCGATTTATTACCAATCGGGCCATCAATGGTTAAAGCTGCATCCGAAGCACCAACCGAAAGTTTTGTCTGTACTTTATCTTTACTACCATCTTTTTGACGAATTTCCATTACCGAACTCAATGCATTGGTACGATTAGCAGGAAAAGCTCCAGTGTAGAAATTAATTTCGCGAACAAAATCAGGATTAATCACACCAATAGCGCCACCAGAAGACCCTTGAGTAGCAAAATGGTTGATCACAGGAATTTCAACTCCATCTAGATAAAATACATTTTCCGAAGGTCCGCCACCACGCACTATTAGGTCGTTGCGGTTTGGATCAGTCGCGCCTACGCCCGGAAGCGACTGCACTACTTTTGAAACATCGCGATTTGCGCCCGCGCTTTTTTCAATTTCCTGAACGCCAACTGATAATACGGATATAGGACTTTCGATACGTTTTAGGTTCAGATTTTGTCGAACAACAACTTCCTGAATTGCAAATGCTGCTTCGGACAATACAACATCTAAGAATGTGGTCTGATTGCCCTGAACTTGTATTTCTGCCGAAACTGTTGTTTCAAATCCTATCGTGCTTACTACCAAACGATAAAATCCGGGAGTGATGCCCGTGAAAATGTAATTTCCATCAAGGTCGGATGTTGAACCAATATCTGTTCCCTGAATAAGTATGTTTGCAAACTCAAGTGGTTCGTTGCTGCGTGCATTTGTTATTTTTCCTTTTATTGTTCCATTTTGAGCAAAAATAATTGTAGTACTGGCTAATATACTTATGATAAATATAATTTTTCTCATATTATTTGTAGTTTAATTTATTTATTTGATAAAACATCTTGCTATAGCTTGTTTTTGTTCTAAAAAAACAAAAATAGTTCAATATTGTTCAAAGTAAAAATTGATGTTTTTTCATAATCCCGATAATATTTATTTTTTAAATTAATAGACTTTATTTCGATTAATATTATATATCGCTGTTATTCAGCGTTATTCTT
>CAYONE010000004.1:0-89480 GCA_964405245.1 uncultured Paludibacter sp. | reverse complement strand
ATATGAGATTCTCAGGCATTTTCAATTTTTAAAGTTTCGGATAGTTGTGATATAATCTTATCAAATTTAATTAATCTAGTTCGTATTTCTATTGTCATTTGCATTATTAAACAATAAAGAGAATCCACAAAATTAGAAAAATCAGTCCATAACAGCCATGCAGATTAGTAGTCACTTTGGGTATTTTCAACGCAAAAACACCATTAATTATATTTATATAATACTCTAAAGGATATTGTTGCTAATTACAATTTCTCATTGACTCGTTGTCATATAATCGATATTATTCTTTATCAGCCTGAGAAATTTGTTTCTTACTTTTCTAAGTAATAATATTCAATTGCTTTTCAAAAACACACTTTTTAATAAATGACCCAAAGAAAATTGTTTTAATAATTTTCTTTGGGTCAACAATCATCTAAAATTTTATAAATTATCTTTTTATCAACTTTCCTGTATAAAATGTCTCGGTAGATCTTAATTTTATAAAATAGATTCCGCTTTGTAATTTATCAAGATTCAGGGTATTAACACCTTCGTTGACTTTATTGCTGTGGATTGATTCTCCATTTAGATTGATAATTTCTATCACTCCTGCCTCAGGTGCATTTACGACCGCAAACTGGTCGGTTGGATTAGGATAGAGTGCCAATGTATTTTGTTTTACCGGAATTAAGGCAGACTGAACTGTTCCAAATAATTCCCATTCTCCCAGCTGAAAACCGCGTACACTTTCTGACTTCCTTGCGGTTACATATAATCTGAAATACTTATAGGCTTGTGTAAGAGAAACCGGGAATTCTTTTCGTTCGCATCGGCTGTCAAATGAAATTTCTGTTTGCGAATTGAGATTCGTCCATTCAACATTATCGTTGGAACCTTGTAATATCCAGTTTTTCGGGTCATTATTCGGATTGTCGTTACTTGAAGTCAATGTATAAGATGTAAGAATTACAGGAGAAGTTGATTCATATTCGAACCAGATACCTGTACCAAAATCGGTGGCTGAAAGATTCTGATAAAAACCTGAGGTTTCATTGTTGTCAGTTAAAGTGCTCAAATCTGTTTCAGTAGCAGTAGCAACTGAAGTAGTTAATGCACCTCCATTTTCGGTTATGTCCTGAGTATAATCATTGAACTCTCCAAACATTTGCCATTCGCTTAATTGAATGCCTTTATCTCCATTGTTTTCATCAATGGATAGTTTATAGTAAGTGTATTTTGTTGTTGGCGAGCAAGCAAAATACAAAGTTGCATAACGATAAGGGAATGCAATATTCTCCTGTTTGTCAATCATTGTCCATGTGCTGTTGTTATTCGAACCATACAATGTCCATGCTTTAGGATCGCGATAGGGAGCATCGTTGGCAGCGGATACACTGTAAGCGAATAACTTTGCTGGTCGGGCTGATTGATATTCTGCCCAAAATGTTTTACGATAACTTGCCAGATATTTAGTTGTTTTATCCTTATCAATAAGATTAAAATATCTTTCATCCAAGCCAGAACTAGTGTCATAATTACCATCATACTGAGCAGAGATTATTCCTCCCGGGTTAGAGGTCAGATCATAACTATTTAAAGATACTCCATTAACTTCCCATTCTGCAATATTTACTTCTTTAGAGGTTACATCGCTTACTTCACTGATAGTGAGTTTAAAATAATTATAGGTATTTGAATTTGATCTATCGTAATTCTTTCTCAAATACCTTGAATCAAAAGTTTCAGTTGTTCTTCTATCTATCAGACTCCAGCTAACACCATCTTTCGAACCTTGAAGCATCCATGCTTTTGGATCTGTGCCAGTTGCAGCCGATGATGAAGATAGTGAATATCCAAGCATTTGAACAGGAATTTTTGTTTTACAAACAATTACCACTGGTAATTCTGTAAATTTAATATTGGTATAAGTTTCAGGATTATTATCATTGATTTTTGAGAGTTCTGTTGCGTTCATTCCTTCAGCAGTCAATGATCCTGTTTGGATAAAATCCTGATAATACTGATCAAAATATAAATCACCAAATAATTGCCATTCTCCAATCTGAATGTCTGTCCCTCCATTTGAAGATGTGACCTGTAGCTTGAAATATTTGTACCCTGCATCTGTACTGCATTGATATGTTTTTGTACTTTTTCTATTTCCAAAAACCTGATCTTTTTGTTCATCTATGACTGTCCATGTGGCGTTATCTGCAGAGCCATATAAAGTCCAGCTTGCAGGATCTTTTGAAGAATCGTCTACTGCACTTGTAAGCGCATATGCTGATAGTTTGTATCTCGCTGCTGCATTATATTGTAGCCACAAATCAGTATGGCTAATAACTGTGTATTTTGTGTCGGTTGATTTGTCAATTGCATTGGATTCATTTCCTGTATATTGAACTGAAATATCTCCACCATCAGCTGTAATGTCGTTTGCTGAAACAGATGAACCGTTTAATTGCCATTCAGAGAGGCTTAGTTTACCTGAACTAGCATGAGCTTGAGTTATTGCAAGTCTGAAATAACGATATGAACTGCTGGTTGTAAGCGTATATTTTTTCATAAAGTTACGACTGTTGAATGTCTGTCCTGTTTGACTATCTAAGTCAACCCAGTTTTGTTTATCTTCAGATGCTTGTAGTTTCCATGTAGCAGGATCATAATCTATGCTGCCTGAACCTGATGCTAAAGCATATTCTTCAACTTTAGAAGGAATCTTAGCATCATAGGTTATTGTTAAAGTGTTTCCTGTTGTAAAGGAAGAAAGATACTCGGTACTCAATCTGTTGTCAGTAAGATATGATAGATTGGTCTGCGTTAATGTAGAACTTAGAATGCCTCCATTGTCAGTAATGTCCGGATAAACAGATCCTCCGGTTATAAATTTGAAAGATTTAAACTTTAGGCCGTTTTTAGTCCGTCTAAATACAAAATAGACATTGTTTTTGGCATCTAAAGGGATATCCAGATTGGCAGTGATAGCTTTCCATGAATTGTCGGATGCTGGGAGTTGTATTGTCGAAATCAACTTTCCATCGGGGGTTCCCAATCTAATTTCTACGGTTCGTTCAGTGGCGTCATTAGCTACGTTTAACTCGATACTAGTAGCATATTTGTCTTTGCAATCTACATTATTGTAGCATAAATACGCCCCATCCTCAATCGAAGTGATTTCCATTTGCTCTCCTATAGTGTTATTTATAGCAGCCACTTTACTGATATAATTAAAGCTACCTGCCTGAATGGTAGAAAATGCATCCTTCTTAATGGTGTTTACATCCATTGGTGCATTCATTACAGCCGAAACCGCTGTAAAGCAACCAAATGCATCTGTATAGTCTTTTTCAGTTGCTTTATTTGTCCACCCTGTCCAGGTAATACCTTGAGAATTTCGGTTGTTAAATACGTGTACTGCATTCTTTTGCATCCAGGCAACGTATTCGGTTTTTTCGAGATCAACGATGAAACGACGGGCATACCTCATAAGAATTCCTTTGAATCCCGGTAAATCTGCAGTTTCACCACCTTCAACAGAAACAATGCCCGAACTATTACATAGATTATCAACAGTATACTTAATAATTTTTTCAGCATCATTCTTATACATTTCATCACCGTAATGGTTGTAAAGCATTAGGGCAGCTCCCAGATAAGTTCCCTGATTATAGGTTGAAGCCCAACTACCACCGAAAGTGTCATAAACGTGGCCGGTATTAGTTTCAAACATATGAATTCTTTGGCTGGAATACAACATTTTTGCTTTAGAGAAATAAAGTTCATCTCCGGTTGCAATTCCCAAATAACAGGCTGCAATTTCGGCGGGTCCGTTTACACAGGAAGTTGTTCCATCCTGTCCTTCTTTCCAGCGAAGTAAATAATACAAACCATCAACCTTATATAAAGCACGACGGTACATATTATCAAAATTTGTACGGGCTATACTCAAATAGTTTATATCGCCATTGCCAAACATGAAATAAGCACGAATACTGGCTAAAACAGCCCATGCAATATCATCGTTAAACTCATTACCCATCCAGTTTGTACTTTTGTTCGAGATAAAGTTCGCATAAATCTCTTCAAACATCGTTTTATACTCTTCTTTTCCTGTTGTTTCATAAGCATCGAGTAAAACTTCCATATTTTCAGCTAGTCCCCAGAAACCTGTAGAAACTTTTTCTCCTGCATAAAACCGATTTTTCCACGATTGCATCATGGTTGTGCGTAAATCGGGAGTTAAGACATTAGGCACAAATTCAACGGTCTCTATTTTCCATATCTGCCGATTATCTGCCGGATCTGCTTTTGTATTTAAACGAAGTGGCGCACCGTCCTGATCCAGAGATGTGCCGTTTATAAGTTCTAAATAGCCGTTCTTACCAACGTTTAGTATATAATAGCAATTTTCATATCCAGATACCGGAACTAGTGTCCATTTGGCATTGTCGGAAGTATCCAGACTGTATTGAATAATGGTAGATGTTCCCTGAGGAAAAAGTCTTTTTTCGGTATATGCATTATCAATATAAAAGCTTCCATTACCTGCATCCGTCAGTTTCCAACGTTGAGAATTAGTTCCGGTTTCGGTCCATGCGTGTACTTCTGTACCTTCAGTTAAAGAGGAGTTCTTGGTAGTAAGGACTCTATTGCCGGTATATTCAGTTGCAATTTTATAAACATTGCCTGAAATAATATTTGTAGCAAAACATACCTCTACAAAACAACCTAATGATAAAATTAGAAAAAGAGAAAAATAACGTTTCATAAGTTTAATTGATGTATTGTTGATGTATTGATTCTATTGCAAAATTACTAGTTTAATAGGATAAAAATTGTTTAGAAGTATTAGATTCTATAGTTTTATTTCCTGAAAAATTTAATCAAATCAAGTTTTTTTGCAATAGTGATAATAGATACTATAGTTTGACTTTCTATAAGTATCCATAATCATAAATACTATGTTAAATGAGTGTTTTTTGATCTGAGAAATTATTGGTGTTCTCAATGTGAACAAGACAAAAACGTAGCGAATGTGAAAAAGTTTTGTCGCAAATTAGTGCCAATGGCAAAGGAATTTTCAATGATAGATAGTGTTTATTCATATGTACTCAGATTTGATTTTCAACAAAAATATATAAATAGATTTGTTGTGAATCTTGTTGTCGTAGAACTAAACTTTTTTGTCAGTATTGCTTACTCAAAAACTAAATAGTTGGGCATTGTATTTAATACAATGAATAAAACTGGTGTTTAATCAACTGGATCTATATCTTGAAACTTAATTTAATTATTAATAGATATTGTGCGGTAGTTTAGGTTTTTACAAAGAAAAAGGACACCACAGATTTTAATAACTAAATTATTAAAATCTGTGGTGTCTCGAAATAGGAATGGCTGAAATCAGATTGTAATTATAAAATCGTTTGAAAAATCAGCATACATTAAAAGTGCTCATAATAATTACTTATTAGAGAAGGAGTAGGGAGCATCTGTATTTTCTATTCCTCTTGATATATTCGGTGCAACCGACATATTAAAGTTGATTGTACCACCTTTCAGCAAAGTTTCATGTGTCAGATAGTTTTTTCTGTAATTTTCTCCGTTTACAGTCATATCATTGATATAACGACTCTGTTTATTGTTACCGGCACTGGTTATTTCCAGTTGGTTTCCGTTGTCAAAATGCAAAGTCACTGATTTAAACAATGGAGAGCCAATTACATACTCATCTGTTCCGGGACAAACAGGATAGAATCCCATAGCTGAAAATACATACCATGCTGAGGTTTGTCCGTTGTCTTCGTCACCGCAATACCCATCAGGAGTTGGTTTGTAAAGTTTATCCATTATTTCTCGTGCCCAGAACTGAGTTTTCCAAGGTTGACCCGAATAATTGTATAAATAAATCATGTGTTGGATGGGCTGATTTCCATGGGCATAATTACCCATGTTCATAATCTGCATTTCACGAATTTCATGAATCACATAACCATAGTAACTATCGTCATACAAAGGTGGAATATTAAATACAGAATCCAGCATTTGATTAAATATCTTTTCTCCTCCCATCAGATTTATTAATCCCTGTGGATCATGAAAAACAGACCATGTGTAATGCCAACTGTTTCCTTCGGTAAAAGCATCACCCCATTTAAGTGGATTGAAAGGAGACTGGAAAGTTCCGTCGTTGTTTTTTCCACGCATCAGGTTATGTGATGGATCAAAAAGATTTTTATAATTCATTGCGCGTTTGGCATAAATCGCAATTTCTTTATCTTTTTTACCCAGTTTTTTTCCTAACTGATAAATACACCAGTCATCGTAAGCATATTCCAGAGTTCGTGCCGCACTTTCATTAATGTTTACATCATAAGGCACATATCCTAACTTATTGTAATACTCATATCCTTTACGACCGGTAGAACCAATCTGAGGATGTGCATTATTGGCATCGTGTATCACGGCTTTCCACAAAGTTTCGATATCATAACCTTTCAACCCTTTCATGTAGGCATCAGTTACAATAGAAGCTGAGTTATTACCAACCATACAGTCGCGATGTCCGGGGCTGGCCCATTCAGGCAAAAAGCCACTTTCTTTATAGGCATTTACAAGTCCGTCCTGCATTTTTTCATTCATAGAAGGATACATTAAATTCAGGAAAGGGAACAAACTACGGAAAGTGTCCCAGAAACCGGTATCGGTAAACATATATCCCGGATGAACCTGACCATTGTACGGACTATAGTGAACAACATCGCCTTTTGCATTTATCTCGTAAAAACTGCGTGGGAACAATACTGAACGATACAGACTTGAATAGAATGTACGCATATTGTCGAGGTTATCATCCTTCACTTCCACTTTACCAAGCACCTTATTCCATACGTCACGTCCACTCTGTTTTACCTGATCAAAAGTTTTATTGCCCAGTTCCTGCAAATTCAGTTCGGCCTGCTCGTAACTAATGAACGACGAAGCTACACGTGCATGAACGATTTCATCCTTATGAGTTGAGAAACCAATGATTGCGCCTGCGTGCTGGCTTTGGCTTTCGAGTTTTCCCTTGTTGATGTTATTTTGATCAACGGTAGATTCATAAGTAAACGGTTTGTCAAAAACAATCACAAAATAGTTTTTAAAATTATCAGGTACACCACCGCTGTTTTTGGTGGTGTAACCGATGATTTTATTTTCGCAGGGTATTACTTTGACGTAAGATCCATGATCCAGCGCGTCAATTACCACGTAAGAACTTTTCGTTTCAGGAAAAGTAAAGCGAAACATAGCCGCTCTCATTGTCGGCGTAATTTCGGTGGTCACATTATGATCAGCCAGATACACACGGTAATAATACGGCGTTGAGACTTCTGCTTTATGTGAAAACCAGCTGGCTCTTTTATCCTGATCAAAAACAGGTTCGCCGGTTACAGGCATAATAGCAAATTGTCCGTAGTCGTTAATCCATGGACTTGGCTGATGCGTTTGTTTAAAACCTCTGATTTTGTCGGCATCATAAGTATAAGCCCAACCATCGCCCATCTTGCCCGTTTGGGGAATCCAAAAATTCATTCCCCAGGGCAAAGCAATGGCCGGATAGGTATTTCCATTCGACAATGAAGGTTTTGACATGCTACCCACCAGTGGGTTTACATAATCTACAGGAGTATTTACCTGCGCTCGTAAACAGTTAACTAAAAAAACAACAACAAATAATATTTGAATCTTTCTCATATTTATTTTAATTTATCTTCTAACATTTTGATAAAATAACCACCCACAACAGAACGTGCCTGAAAGCCTCTTTGGTTAGGTCGGTCAGTAAATACCCAGTCAGACATTGGTACTCTGTCAGTTGTTTTGTTCATAAACAAATACACTGGTTTGATAAACTGTTCGAAGGTAGCTTTGTCATTTGCTAAAGTAGCAGTCCACATAATCCAGTCGGTTTTGGTGTATGTTTCTCTGTTGTCAAGAGGCAAACCGTATTTATTTTGTTTGGTGAGGTAGTATTTAATTTCTTTGGCCGCAATTTCGTTAGGGAAAATATTTGTTTTCAACAGTTTGTCCCAAACGAGATTATATTTCTGGCTCCAGGTTCCGGATTTATCAAAAGTCAATCGGTAATGATCACCATCGTTGGCCATTTTCTCCCATTCAGCAGCCATGGCTTTGGCTTTGGCATAATAAGCATCTGAGATATTTTTTCTTCCCATCATATCAGCCAGATAAGCATAAGATGCAACACCCATAATAGCTTTAACTGAAAGATTGGTATTGTGTGCAAAGTGGCCTGCAAAGTCATCTGTACAAAGCTGATTTTCAGGGTCAAGTCCTTTTTCAATCAAATAGTCAGTCCAGGTTGTAAGTACATTCCAATGTTTTTCAGCATATTCTGCATTACCTTCTACGGCAGCTACGGCAGCAGTCAGTATCAACATATTTCCAGCTTCTTCCACCGGCATGTCACCTCCGTAGGTTTGTCCGTTGGCAATAGGATAAGTACCCACATCGTGTGCCGGAAATGGTTTGGTCCATTTACCACTTTCGCTGTAATAATAAATGAAGTTCATCAGACCTTTTGCTAGTTCCGGATTATAGTATAAAAACAATGGAGCTGAAGGATAAGTAACATCGACAGTACCAATAGAACCATTGCTGAAATTTTCTTTTGAGAAAAACAACAAATCGCCGTTAGGAGCTTCAACTAATTTGTGAGCTGCAATAGACTGGCGATAGGCCAAGGCGCAAAGTTCAGCATACTCTTTACCTCCCACAGCAGTGGCATCTTTCATTAATTTTCTATCAAAATCATAACATCTGGCCATCAGCAACTGATATTCCTGATTTGCCTTGTGAAACTGTCCGACTATGGTTTGATCATTATCTGCATTCCAGTATGGACGAAGATTTTTGCCAAAATACTGAACTGAATAGATGTCGTCATAACCCAGCATAAATTTTCCGGCAACGGCCTTTGTCACAGCACCAAACGACTGTGATATAGCCATTCTGTCTGTTGCACTTTCGCGCTTGGTAACTGCAGATTTTGTTTTACCAGCAATGAAGTTTTTTCTTAACTGATAGCCTTCACCGATATTGGCTACAGTAGATTTTTTGTCGGCTGCCATATAAAAATAACCCCAGTCAATTCTCAGATCATCACCCTTTTTAGCCAATACTTTTTGATCTAAACTTCCGGTTTTCAGAAAAGTGAGATCGCCATCAGAAAATCCTTCCAAAGTCGATTTCTGCAATGGTTTATCTAATGCCCAGGCTGTAGAAGCTTCAAAATACACACTTACTTTGTGTGCTTTTCCATCATTGGAAGCCACTTCGTACGAAACATAATTGACAGGACGGGAAAGCAATTTCAAATCTTCCATAAATAATGGAGCTGAAAAAGTCAGTTTCAAATCCACACCTCCACACTGAAAATTATAGTGAGTTTGAGTAGCCTGCACATCAACAGATTTTTGATCGGCAGTGAGAGGCATTACGCTCTGATTATCCTTTTCAATCATCAACCCAAAATCCAACAAAGCATTTCCGCCACGATTCCAGCAATATCCGGCAATGATATTTTTTCCTTTTTTCAAAGTAGCCAGTACCTCATCCGACAAAGGCAAAAGCACATTCTTTTTACAGGCATTACCAGTATCCACTACTTTGATTCCATTGATGTATATAATAGCATCATCGTCATGCGAATATTCAAGGTAAACTTTTTTACCTTTCAGGTTTTTATCGATATTAATAATTCGGCGAACCCAAATATATGGTGAAGTCCAGTTCGTCTTGGCTGTAAATTCATTTTCTGTTGTTCCGAAGGCTGCATCTCCCTGTTTCCATGTTTTATCATCAAAAGTCAGTTTCATCCAATCAGCAGCAGGTTGATTTTCGGTATAGCGTGCCTGCCATTTTTCTTGTTCCGAAGTTGGCACCAAAGTCAACAAAGGAATATCTTCAGTACCCATAAACCGGTAAACTTTGTTATCGACCTTGATAGCTCCCAACAATGGAAAATCTTTCCCGGTCCAGTGCTTCACAGTTCCTCCATATAATTTATCTGAAAATGACCACGCACTCGTATATGGGTCAATTGTAATCAGAGGAAAAGCCGGAGCTCTTAACTCATTTTTCACTACTTCGTACTGTGCATAACTTCCAAGCGTTGCGCACACAACCAGAAATAACATGATTAGTTTCTTCATTTTTGTGTTTTTCAATCATTTTTTTTACTAGACTATATAGCTTAAATATTTAATACTGAATATTTAATGAAACACCGTCAGGATCATTATCAAAAGATAAAAGACAGGTTTTACTTTTTGAATCCCACTCATTTCGTTGCAACATCAACTGCTCTCCCCGGTTATTTGTCACCGACATTGTTTTGGGTTGTTTTGGCAATAAAATGCGCATTACATTTACTGTATTTTCAGGACTCTTCACAACAAATGAATAGGTATTTTTAGTTATCGTCTCGTCATAAACACGAGCCGCAGAGGCTAAAACCTGAGGTTTATTTTTCTGCTGTACACGTTTAATGTCGTATAAAAAAGCCTGCGAACCGGGAGTCACAATTTTCTCGGTCAACAGCGGCAATTCAGGATCAAACAAATCCACAAAAAGTCCTTTTTGCAGGTATGTATCTTTGCTTACACTTTCGTCCAAAACAGAAATAAGATCATAATTGCCCCGTTGCAAAAAGAAACTGTTTTTGAAAACCAGCTTACCTGCTTTGGCATTGCCCTCATATAACTTTTTAACCTTATCAACAAAGGCAGTATCACCGTTTTCAGCAAGCACATATTCTTTCGGATCATGTCTGAAAACATACACGGTACCTTTTCCATAATGATATTCTCCTTCATGAGGTTGAGCTCCTATATTCATTTTTTCAAAAAGATGATCAGCAGGTGCAGCATACTTATTTTCGCCTGTATTCCACCATTCCTGAACAGTTTGATAAGGATCGTTATCTCTGGCACTGTACACAATCACGCCACCATTCTTCACCCATTGAGCCAGATATTGATGTTGCTCGGGAGACAGCGGTTTCATATTGGAATAAGTCATCAACAGCACTTTTGTATTTTTCAGTGTTTCGGGCAGAGACAAATTTTCAAAATGAACAGTTTGCACAGGAACACCTCTTTTCAGAAAAGGCAAAGCCTGACCATAGAAATTAGATAGTTGTGGATCTTCATATCCATCGTGTGTAGGAAAGCGCTGAAACATGAGCGAATTTGCCAGCAACACAGAAATACCATGCGAACCCGACACCTCATAATCTGACAGAGGCATGGAATTCAATGCATTGATCATAATCTGCATTTGGGTAGAATATGATTTTGGAATCCTTATTTTTTCGTCGCTGCCTTTACTTTTCCGATATAAACCTTCATAAATTCGTTCGGGCCAAGGCATAATTTCGTAGTTATCTATCTTTGGATATAGCAATTGAGCAGTAAACGTTGCTTCGTAATTCTTTTTATAATCGACCCAATCCTGAGCTCTATCTTCAATAGGATCAGTGAGAAAAAACATTTTTCGTCCGGTGGGGCCTGTCATTGATTCCATACTTCCATATTCCAAAAAAGCAGTTTCAAAAACCCGTTCTCTGGCTTTCCCATTGTAATAATTCGGTTCGCGAGAAGTTCCTGTCCAAACCTGAGCTATGTATCCATCAACACAATTCATTGTTGCCAAACTAGCTTCCGGACTCACTATCATCCATTGAGAATAATTGATCAGAGAATGTGTTGGAACATAGCACCTAACATTCATTCCCTTGCTTTTTCCATACGCTTTAGCATAGGTAAAAACCTCTTCCAACGCCCGATAATACAAATGATATTTAAGCTTATTGGCCAGATAGGTATTCTCAGGAGATGCATCCTGTGGTCGCCAATCGAAATGATAATAATCTTTCCATTCCTTTTTAAAGGCTTCGCTATAACCAGCTCTTGCCCAAAATTCAGGTTCTTCCAGATAAATAGCATCAATGCCTGCGTCAATAACTCTTTTGATATGAGCTTCCTTGATATATTTCAGGTAATTTTCTGTAGGTACAATATACGGAACCATATGTCCATGCCAGATAGTATCGCCATGAACCTGCACCTGACCTTCATCCAAATGCTTTTTTCCATCCCATTCTCCAGTGAAATAATCTTTATATTCTCCCCAGGCAATACCGGTCATGAAATGTGTGGTGTAACCCCTGTTTCTCCAGGAATTAACTCTATCTTCAAATTGTAAATCAGATTTTTGAGCTGATGGATTACCTCCCACACCATAAACAATAGCCACATCTCCTCTATTGTCAATAGTGGGTCTCCATGGTTGTGACGTTTGAAAAGCGGTTTTTTCAGAATTTGTCTTTTGGACGGATTGTCCTGAAAGGGTCAATGCAGAAATAAAAAAAACAGCAAAAGAATAAACACTACGAGTTTTCATATGTGACTTAAAGATTAACAGAAGCTATGATCAGCTTTATTCAGTTTTTCTAAAATACAAATATGAATTCTGAGGATTATTTTTCAGGTTATTTTCAGGTTATTTTCAGGGTTATTTCATTAATCACTCTTTGGAAAAAAATTAATTTGTAGATTAATTTATTGATATCTGATTAAAGTTATCGCTTTTTGTCTATTAATAAGTCTGATAAAGCAATGGTATATTCTTTGCCTTGCATTCGGTGATATTCCGTAGTAAATTGTAAATATAATTTTTTCAATTCATTGGACATTCTCATTCGTTTCATTGCGTGTAGACTATAATATAATGCATCTTCATTGATTGGGTCAATATTAAATAATGCCTCGCATAGTATTATCGTTACTTTATACAACTCTTTGTTAAAACATTTCTCTGCTTCTAATATTAATGCTGGCTCCAAATTTCTCTCCACTTCTTCTTTAAATGGATCAAAATCAGGCGATTCAATTGATTTCAGAAATTTGCCATGTCGAATAATTTCAATAAAATCGCTCAAATTGTTTTCTACACTATCAGATTTGATTAGCTCCCAAAAATAGGAATAATCGCAATAACAAACTTCTGTATCAATAACAATTCGAAATAATCCTTTGTCAAAAATAAGTTCAATGCCATCAAGTTCTTTCATTATTTTGCGGAGATGGTTGATGGTAACTCCTCTTGAGTTTTTTACCTTGTCTTCAGGTTTGTCTGGCCAAAGCATTTCGCTAAGCTTTTGCGACGAAACTCCAGCATCAGCACTATAATGTAGGATAAGTAAAAAAGCTTGTTTTAATTTGGAACTGAACATATAAGTAATATCTCTGGATTTACGATCGTGAACACTGAACTCGCCAAAGAGATAAATACTGTTAGGTCTTTTTTCAATTTTTTCCGACAAACCAATGTCTGTTTTTTCTTCTTCATCCAGATTTAAATATTCGGTTTCCAAATTTTCTATTAATCTTTTTCTTCGTCTCCTGATATAGATAATAATTAGACCTGCAAAAATTACAACGACAAAAATGATGATCATTATTGTTAGTATATAACTTTGTTTGGACAAGAAGTCGTGCGACGTAAGTTCCTCATAACTTATCGGTGGAAATGATAATGAATAAACTTTTATGGTCGAAGATATGTCAAAGTTATCAAACTCCTGTACAATGGCATAAAGTGTATTCTGATTTGTTGAATAGTATATGTTGGCTTTCGTCTTTATTTTTTCCGATCGCATTGGGATTGAATCTCCCAAAACTTTGAAAGAACCATCTTTTAAAGAAAATTGGTATAGTTTTAAAAATGTTTTTGAGAAATGTTCGGGATAACACAAAGTGTAAAAGCATGAATCAGACATAATCATTTGTCTGACAGGGACAACATTCTCTTTATTCCATTGTATCTTCCATAGTTTGCTGACTTGATTATTTTTTAGATTAATTCGGTATAAGTCATAAAAGTATTGGCGGCCTACAATTTGCTCTCCGGATTCATTCCCCATCCCGCCAAAAATATAAAGCGAATTCAAATCCGGTTTGTAACCCATCGACGAAAAATATCTTGGATTAATTTTATCTCCTCCTAGGGTTAATGAATCCCAGCGATTGACGTTGAAGTTGTAGGAAAAAAGACTTTTGCTATATTGCATATTACCAAAACCACCAAAGCCACCGAATCCACCAAAAACGTAGAATCTTTTTTTGTCGGAGTCAAAGTAAGAGCTATGATGATGTAATTGCATATAAACAGAACTGTAGCTAAGAGCATTCCAGCGTTTTGTGTTTAAATCTAAATACGCAACATTAAGGCTTCTGATATTCTTTTCGTTGCATACTTCGTATACATAAAGTCTCTGTTCATTGCTATCCAGAAAATTAGTTCCTAAAAATATATCAACAGGACATTCCTGTGTAAGGGCCTCCGCATTAATATTGCCTGTTCTTACATTATAAGTTATCAGGGAGTCTTTATTGAATATGTACAAATTGTCTGTTTTAGGATCAAAGTTACAGCCCGCAACACTACCGGATTTAATACCTTGCTTATAATTCCAATAATAAGCATCGTTGATCAACCATATTGGATTTACGACCTTCCCATATTCCTTCCCATTTAAATCATGAACAATATCGCCTTTACTTTCACTAAGGGGGAATACATAATAATTAGAAGAATCATTAACTGATAACTGTCTAATTGCAAAAGAAGGAACATCGATTAAATAATCACTGCGACCGAAATATATTTCCGGTTTCCATTTCGGAGCAACCACTACGTTATTAACCTGAATTGTATGATTATTAATGGTTAAATTAAGGTTTTGTTTTTTTAAATCAAAATCTATATCAATTTTAAACCAGTAAGTCTGTTGTAGCTCAGCATTATTTAATTTTATGGTTATGAGATTTTTACCACCTTCCTCATTAAACTTAAATAACGCGGTATTGCCAGATGTATAATATGATAGATTGTATGTTTTATTAGCCGCCTCACTTTTAATTCGCACAATATAACCATAATGTGAGGGTTCCAATAATGAAATATTAAAACTTACATTTAGTTTTCCGGTAAATTCAGGTGAGTTATTGCCAAAAACATCATAAGAAGTTCGTTCATCAATTAAGAACTCGCTTCCTTTAAACCTTAATCCGTTTGCAAATAGAGATGATCCTACTATTATTAAACAGCAGAGCAGAAGAGCTTTTTTTGAAAGAGTATAATTTGGTGAAAATTTCATATATCAAATAGCTATTTTTTGCTAATTACAAAAGTAATGAATAAAACCAATTGACAGATTCAAAAGAATAAAAAATCAGAAAGATCAAACAAATATCTCATAAATCCGTCTTTTTTAGATGCAATTCAAAAATTTTGTGTTGTATTTTTCACATTAATAAGTGAGACTCTATTTAATAACTAATTAGTAGATCACTTACATACCTCAGTTCGGGATAAAGACATCGTTAAATTGTGTATACTTAAGAAATAGCGATTGATGGCGATTGATTTGACTTACAATCGGCATAAATATATTCAGAATAAATTGGTAGAAACTTAATAAAGTTCTAATTGCCCATATTGAGGTTCGATATCGAACTTAATGGCAGGCTTTTTATCAAAGAAGCAATATGCAGCCAGTGCCGCGATAAGGTTCATCACGAAATTGTGCATTGCCCTGTGCTGGGTGTGTTCAACCTGACAGATGTTTTTTAATTCATCATTAATTGTTTCAATCACAGAACGTTTACGAAGAAGAATTTTGTCGTGCAGACTCATTAAACGGTTTTTCATATTGCTTCTGATACCTGTAACCAGATGTATACCATCATTGAAAAGCATATCGAAGAGCGTGGATGAGATATAGCCTTTATCCCCAAATAGTTTCCCGAACAGGTTCTTTGTCAATGTTTTCAATGTTTGCTGATCCCGGTCATCCACATTACCTGGTGTAAGGCAAAAACTAAGCAGTTCTCCTTTGTCATTACATACCAAATGCAGTTTGAACCCATAAAACCATCCCATAGTGCCTTTCCCAACTTGTGCGATGCCATCGAACACCTTATTGCGCTTGATGCGTTTATTGTGACAAACGCTTATCTTGGTAGAATCCACAAAGGTAATCCCTGTACATTTACCAAAACAAACTACATTCAGAAAAAACATCATGCTGGCAAAAACCTTGTGTTCTATCTCAACGAACCGGTTGTATGACAACTGCGTGGGAAATTCTTTTCGAAGGTGCACCCCGATGTAATGCAGGTAATAATGCTTGAAATTTCGAAATGAACCGAAGTGAAAGAGCAATAGTACGGTCATGATTTCACTATCTGTCATTGCGCTGGCGCGGTTGCGCTGTCTTTTGTCCGAACTTGGCAAACAGGGGTGTTTTGAGAGCTCTTTTGCATATTCTTTGCAGAAATCGTCTGCAATACAATATATTTCTGTAATTTTATCGTTGGTTAGCATAGTTGAATTTATTGCTTATTTGTTTGATTTTCAGCTATAAATATAGTGATAATTATTCGATTATGCTAACTTTTATCTCTCTTTCTTATCCCGAATTCAGGTTACATGTTTATGTTGAGTATGTATCGAAAGACCCGAATAATCAAAAGTGTTCAAAAAAGAATATGGATTAATGTTTTTTTTTGCCCGATAACCCCTTTTTAACCCATTAATTAATCATTAAGTTTGACATTTGCTCAAAGTTTTGAATACTAAAAATAAATGTACGAGAATAAAAAATGATTAATGAATTAAATTAACAACAAAAATAATAAATATCAAAAACAAATCAACCTTTTATTTAAATAACAAATTGATTACTTATGAAACGATCGAAATTTTTACAATTAATTTTAGTAGGCGTAGTTTTATGCTCCTTTGTGTTTATCACAGGTTCTTGTACAAAAGATGAAATTGAAACGGACTTAGGAACAGTTACCGGAATTGTAACAGATGAGTTAGGAATGCCGATTGCAGATGTCAGTGTTTCAATTTCTGGTGTCACTGAAACCACAACCTCTGGCTCGGATGGTAAATATGTGTTTAATAACGTATCTATCGCAGCTCACAGTATTAAATTCTCAAAAGATGGTTATCAAACGACCAGCGCAACTGTTACAACCGGTAAATTTAACGCGGACAAAGTGGCGACTATTAACATGGCCCTTGTATCTGCTCCGGCAAAAATAACAGGAACCGTTGTTGATGCCAGAAACAACAATAGTCCATTAGCTGGAGTAAGGGTGAGTGTCAGCGATAACGACACTGCAGTAACAGATGTGGAAGGTAAATATGAGATTAAAAATTTACCTGTTGCCGGTTATACAGTTACTTTTTCGAAAACGGATTATTCTACGATTACCAGAACAGTAAATCATGATGGTTTTACTGATAATGTAGCTACTCTCGATGTAAGAATGGGAGGAACTGAATTATTACCTGGCCTCATTACTGAAGACTTGCAAAATGCTGACAAGTGGTATTATAATGAGTATCGTGGTGGACGTAATGGTGATGCATATCCTCATTGGGATTGGTCTACAGATTATATGTGTGCACTTGATTTTCGTGGAGCATGGGAAGAACAAAATGAAGGAACTACTCTTCAGATTCATAACACAGGAGTAGAACAAAACAATCCGGCTAATATTGATGATTTCGATTCGTTTGTTTTCGGAAGCAAAGAAATTACTGCTGACAACTACATTCTTTCGTTGAGAGTTCGTACTCACAATGCAGATGCAACTGCTCCGGCATACTTTGGAGTTCAGGTTGTTGATCTTTCGGCAACAAGTCCTTCGGCTGTGAAAATTGGAGAAACTAAAACTCACGGTTCAGACGATTATGCCGACTATACCTTCGATCTTAGTGCATATACTGGTAAAGAAATTATTATTGCTATTGGAATTTACCGTGCAGAAACTGGTGATTATTGGAAGCAATTAGTGTTGAGATCCATTCGTTTTGCAAATACTAAGATAGAGAGTACAAACTGGTTGCCTGGAACAGAAGTTATTATTAATTGGCATCTAACAAAAGAAATGGTTCGTTCGACCATGGTTCAAACAAAAAAATCATTCACTGGTATTAGTCCTGTAAGTGGAAATCGGGATAACTACTTCGATGCTTATCGCTCATGGAGAACTGTTAATTTCATTGCGAATGAATGGAACTTTGTTCCACTAAATAAAGATCCTGAGGTATTCCCATCGGAAGGTTATCTGATTAAAACCAGAGGAAATACAGCTGTGGATACTAATGTGCCTGAATCATATTTGTATGCAAAATTTGCGATTGCTTCAGGAAATAACAGATTAACCCTTAAAGTAAGATCATTTGGAGCTAATTACACATTCTTTAAAATTACAGTGATAAAAGAAGATGGAACATATAGCTATTTAGCTCCTACATCAAATACAGCTCTTGACGCTTCTGCGGCAGCTGATGGTTGTTGGAAATTTATCCATGAAGCCGGAAGTGGTTCAGATCCAGATAGCTATGCTTCATTTGTATATGATTTATCACAATTTAATGGAACTTCTGTAGTAGTGGCATTAAGTGTTCACAAAGGAGAATCCAATACAGATGAAAATAAACTTGCTATTTATAGTGTAGATCTAAATTAAAATAAGGTTTTTCTCTTTGTATGCAAGTCTTCATTTTTGCATACAAAGAGAACCTTATAATTATCAAATCAATAAGTAAAACTTTAAATTTAGTCGTATGAAAAAAATTAATTACTCAGGAAAACTCTGCCTTTTTTTTAGACAAACATTGATTCTGTCTCTTTCATTTTTCTTGTTGTTTCCCGGCAGTATTATGGGAAATTCTGTATCAAGAATAAGCAAAAGTTCTCAAACTGCAACAGAAATTTTACCAAACCTCACTCAGGAAAATTTAGCTAACGCTGATCGCTGGTATTATAATGAATATCGTGGTGGACGTAACGCAGATGCTTATCCACATTGGGACTGGTCAACAGATTATATGTGTGCTCTTGACTTTCAGGGAGCATGGGATGAACAAAATGAGGGAACAACTTTACAAATTCGTAACGCTGTAGACCAACAAAGTAATCCGGCAGATTTAGATCATTTTGATTCATTTGTTTATGGTTCTAAAAAAATTACTGCCGATAATAAAATTCTTTCTTTAAGAATTCGTACTCATAATGCTGACGCAACTTCACCAGCCTACTTTGGAGTTCAGGTTGTTGATCTCTCGGAAGCTACTCCAACTGCTGTAAAAATAGGTGAAACAAAAACTTATGGTTCTTCAGACTATTCTGACTTAGATTTTGATTTAAGTGCATACGTAGGTAAAGAAGTTA
Organism: uncultured Paludibacter sp.; assembly: GCA_964405245.1. Lineage (GTDB taxonomy): Bacteria > Bacteroidota > Bacteroidia > Bacteroidales > Paludibacteraceae > Paludibacter. The sequence goes on along the minus strand of CAYONE010000004.1, from coordinate 70,171 downwards.
TTATTGCTATTGGTATTTACAGAGCCCAAACCGGTGATTATTGGAAACAACTTGTACTAAGAGCTATTCGTTTTGCCGACAGTAAAGTGGAAGGAACAAACTGGTTACCTGGCACAGAAGTTATTACTAACTGGCACTTGACTCAGGAAATGGTTCGTTCAACCATGCCTCAAACTAAGACTTCATTTACAGGTATCAGCCCGGTAAGCGGTAACCGCGACAATTATAAAGATGCTTATCGTTCGTGGAGAACAGTAAATCATGTCGCTAACGAATGGACTTACGTTCCATTATATAAAGATCCTGAAGTTTTCCCTTCTGAAGGTTATTTGATTAAAACAAGAGGTAATACTTCTGTTAATACTCTGATCCCAGAATCATATATATATGCTAAATTTGCTATCACTTCTGCTAATGATATATTAACTCTAAAAATAAGAACATTCGGTAGCAATTACACCTTCTTCAAACTTACGTCTATTAAAGAAGATGGAACAGTAAGTTTTATTGCTCCTGTTTCAAATACAGCACAGGAAGCTTCTGCAGCCGAAGATGGTTGCTGGAAATTTAAGCACAATGCAGGAGGTGCTTCAGCTCCGGATAGTTATGCATCATTTGTGTATGATTTGTCTCAATTTAAAGGTAGCAACGTTGTATTGGCATTTAGTGTTCACAAAGGAGAATCTACCAACACAGATGAAAATAAATTGGCGTTTTACAGCATAAATCTTGATAGTGATGGAACAACAATGAATGATGAAATTTCATTTCAGAAAACAAACAGTGCCGTATATTCTCCAGCTAAAGGTCAGCTTGTGATTAAGCATGAAGGAAATGTAACTGTTTATGATTCATATGGAAAAATCTATACCAGAAAAATGATTTCAGGTGCAGATACATTCCAGATTCCAACAGGATTTTACATTGTGCAGATGGATGGACATTCATTTAAAACGGTTGTAAAATAAAAAATAAAAAAAGAATAATTATAAGAAGATTTTCCCTGTGCTCTTGTTAACTAAGGGCATAGGGAGAATTACAAAAACAAAACAAAGATGAACAAACTTGTAGCGAGTCTATTTTTTTTATTCGCATTAATAGCTTGTGGCGATGCAACGGTGAATAACAATGAAGGCGGAACGACAGATACTTTAGATGTCTCTAAGCAAAATTTGCTTAGGGCAATGGAGATAACTGACAATGCAGTAAAAAGTTATTTTACTGGTGATGGTATGGCTATGGCCAGATACTATAATCCGTATACCGGAACCAGATCCGATGAGAAGGGAAGTATTTGGATGTACACCAGCTCAATTGAAGCCGTAAATTCAATATTGCATGCTCTTGAAGCCAGAAAAGAACATGGAGAATCTGAACTATACGATCTGCATTTTGACCGTTATAAGCTTTTACTCTCAAATCTGTATCAAAATGCAGCGTATTACAAAGGAACTTTCACGCTGACTTCCTATACTCAAACAAAACAATGGTCGGTATATGGAGTTAATCGTGGCGGTTCTAAAGGAACTGCGGCTGTAGACGGGGTGAATAATGTGTACGATGATCAACAATGGTTTGTTCGTGAATTAATTGAGTCTTACAGACTTACTGGTAATGAGGCATATCTGACTGAAGCTGAATATCTGACTTCTTATATACTTGATGGTTGGGATTGTGTTCCGGATGCCAATGGGAAAGAATATGGTGGTATAACCTGGGGCCCCGGGTATGTTACAAAACATTCTTGTAGTAATGGACCAGTGGTAAGTCCGCTTGTTTGGCTTTACGAATTGTATAAAGATAAAAATGATCAGATCAGCTACATTTATATTGATAATACAGATTATAGTCGCAAAACTGCCACGATGAAGAAGTCCGACTACTATTTGAAGTATGCAAAAGCTGCTTACGAATGGCAAAAAAGTCATCTCTTACGTTCGGATGGCGTTTACGATGATATGATGGGTGGTTGCTACCCAAGTTGCGATATATTATATGAAAATGTAAACGGAGCAAGGTACCGTAAACATACAGATCTAAGAGACCGGGTTGGACCTGCAATTTCATATAATAGTGGAACTATGCTCTCGGGAGCTGCTGATTTGTATCTGGCTACAAATAATGCCACTTATAAGAGCGATATCGAAAATTTGACCAGAGCAAGTTTTAGCTATTTTCCTAAAAAAGATGCCAATGTTTCCGGATATTATACCTATGATATCAGCGGTTTTAATAACTGGTTCAATGGTGTGCTAATGAGAGGATATGTTGATGCTTATCCTGTATTTCAATATACCGATATGTGTATCAATACATTTCAGCAAAATCTGGATTATGGTTATGACCATTTTCTCCACAACGGTTTTCTCCCTACAAATTTATTGGTAGGTTGGAGTTTGACGAGCGCCAACAACAAAGTTGAAGCTATGTTTACATTTTCTTTTGCATCTCAATATGCCACATTGGCACGTTATAAAATCGAAAAATAAAATCAACTTAAAAGTGCTAATATGATAAAAACACAACATGTAAAAAAGATGAAATCACTACATTACAGGATCATGTTATTTTTATTTATATCATTTTTTTCACAGTTTGCTACAGCACAGGAAAAAGTGATATCTGGTCAAGTAAAAGATCAGAATAATGAGCCGATTATAGGTGTTAATATTATTGTAAAAAATACAACTGTAGGAACAATCACAAATATTGATGGAAAATTTTCAATCAAAGCATCGGGAAATGAAACATTAGTATTTAAATATTTAGGATTAACTACTAAAGAAGAAAAAATAAACGGGCGTTCAGTTGTCAATGTAGTGATGACTGAAGATAATACGGCACTTGATGAACTCGTTGTCGTTGGTTATGGTGTACAAAAGAAAGTGACCCTGACTGGTGCGGTTGCAGGTGTTACCGGTGAAACAATGATCAAGACCAAAAACGAAAATCCACAAAATATGCTTACCGGTAAGATTGCCGGTGTACGTGTATGGCAGAAAAGTTCAGAACCAGGTTCTTTCAACAATAATTTTGATATTCGTGGTATGGGGCCGGCTTTGGTCGTTATCGATGGAGTTCCACGTGAATCTGCCGATTTTCAGCGAATCAACCCAGAAGATATTGAGGATGTCTCTGTCTTAAAAGATGCATCAGCGGCTATATATGGAGTTCGTGGTGCAAATGGAGTCGTGCTTGTTACTACTAAAAAAGGATCGACGACCGGAAAATCAAAGGTAACTTACAATGCTTCTTACACCTTACAGCAACCTAGTAAGATGCCAGAACTTGCAGATGCTTTTCAAACAATGACGTTGTATAATGAGAGATCCATGAACAATATAAATGGCGGAAGCCTTTCGTATACTGAGGCTGATTTTGAAGCTTTCCGTAATGGAACCCGCCGTTCAACAGATTGGAACACTTTAATTTTTTCTGAGTTTGCGCCACAAACTCAACACGATATCAGCATTTCCGGAGGTAACGATAAAACTCAATACTATGTTAGTATGGGGTATCTCTTTCAGGATGGATTCTTTAAGTCTGGTGACTTAAACTACGAAAAAACCAATTTACGTAGTAATATTGAAACAAATATTGCCAAAGGTCTGAAATTAAGTCTGAATATTGCCGGAACTTTAGATCAGCAAAATAATCCTTACTCAGGATCAACAGACATTATTCGTAATTATTGGAGACAAGGAGTTTTATATCCTGCTTATGCTGATGCTGAAAACACAATGCTCAATTACGAAGGATTGGATCTGGAAGAAAATACAGTTGCTAAAATGACAGCAGATATTTCCGGTTATAGAAAATATGCTCAGAAAAATTTGCAAACAACAGGAACGATTAGTTATGATTTCGGAACAATATCACCAATTTTCAAAGGATTATCTACTAAATTCCTGTATAGCTTCGACTATAAAATGTATGATAATACCACCTATCGTAAAGAGTATTATCAATATGCCTACAATAATCTGACAGATTCTTATGAAAAGAAACTCTATAATTTAAGTTCTCCAAACCAGTTGGAACGCTCGTTTTATGACAAACAACAAAACTTATGGCAATTTCTATTAAATTATAACCGGACATTTGACAAACATAATTTTAGTGGGGTGTTAGGGTTTGAAAGTCAAAAAAGGGTAGGAGATAACTTCTATGCACAGAGAAATCTTGCATTTTCCACTCCTTACTTGTTTGCCGGAGTAGATGAAGATCAATTGGGAGGTATGTCAACTTCTGGCAGTGACCTATATGAGCTCGCTTATTCTTCAATGATCGGAAGATTAAATTATTCGTACGGAACAAGATATATTGGTGAAGTTCAATTCCGCTACGATGGATCATCTAAATTTGCTCCCGGACATCAATGGGGATTCTTCCCATCGGCATCCTTAGGTTGGAGGGTGTCAGAAGAGCCTTTATTTAAAAATATAGATTTTCTTTCGTTTACAGATCAATTGAAACTTCGTGTGAGTTACGGAGAAATGGGAGACGATCAAAATGCGAATTCTTTTGGATGGATTTCCGGGTATACTTATCCTGCTACCAGTGGTAATGCTGAGAAAGGATATTATAACCAATGGGCTCCGGGATACATGTTTGATGATCAGTTTGTTTATGCTGTAGCGAAGTCAGCTTTGCCAAATACAGCAACAACTTGGTTGACATCACGAACATTCGATTTTGGAGTCGATTTTGAAGGTTGGAACGGTTTATTCGGATTCACTTTCGATTATTTTGATCGTCATAGAGATGGCATTTTCGCTCAAAGTTCTACAGCATTATCTACAGTTGTAGGAGCAGCTGCCCCGCAGGAAAATTTAAATAGCGACCGTTATTTTGGTATTGATTTAGAATTGACGCATAAAAATAAAATCGGAGATTTTATATATAAAGTAAAAGCAATTGGCAGTATCACCCGACAAATGTACCTGACTGCAGTACAAAACAGAAGCTATGGTAATTCTTATGATAGATGGCGTAACGATAATTTAAATAACCGCTATCAGGGTGTTGTATGGGGCTATGAAGGTGCCGGACGTTATACAAGTTGGGAAGATATTCGCACTTATAACATATATAAAGAAAGAAATATTCTACCCGGAAACTATAAATACGTTGACTGGAACGGAGATGGAGAGATAAGTAGCTTAGATGAACATCCGATGGCTTATGATCAGACTCCATGGTTGAACTTTAGTTTAAGTTTTGATGGTACATACAAAAATTTTGACTTAAGTGTTCTCTTCCAAGGTTCGGCTTTGGGCTCAATGAGGTACGAAGAACCTTTATATTCAATTTGGGGAAGTGATGGTGGAGGCGCACTCACACAATATCTTGATCGCTGGCATCCGGCAGATGCAACTGCTGATCCATATGATCCAAATATTGAATGGATAAGTGGTTATTATGGATATACTGGTAGTTATCCATATGGAAATTCGGAATTTAATACTGTGAGTACAGCATATTTGCGTTTAAAAAGCGTTGAACTTGGTTATACATTGCCAAAAATAAAAACAAAGTCAACAATGAATCTGCGTGTTTTTGCTAATGCTTACAATCTGCTTACATTGACAAATGTTAAGTTTGTTGATCCGGAACATCCGAGTGATGATCTTGGAAGGTTATATCCTCTAAACAAAACCTATACATTAGGGTTGTCACTTTCATTTTAATAATAAATATAACACTTATGAATAAGAAAATGATATATAAAAAGATATTTATTCTCCCACTGCTTTGTGTTTTGTTCTTTTCCGGTTGTTATGATTTAGACATCCAGCCGAAAAACATAATCACAGATGAAGATCTAATGACCAATGAAGCGGGGATGGACATTTACATGGCACGTATGTATAGTTATATGCCTTTTGAAGATTTTAAATACATGCCTCAATGGGGTATCCGATTTAATTCCTGGTTAGGTGCTTTAGGAATTGAGGGTACTGGTGAAGCTTTGAACAGAGATGGAATATGTACTTCTTTTACAAGTGAAGATACTCCTTACTGGGGACAGGCTTTTACACTATTGAGAGATGCAAATTACCTTCTTGAAAACCTACCCAAGTATAAAGAATCATTTAAGGAAGAAACTTATAATCACTATCTGGGTGAAGCATATTTTGTAAGAGCCACAGTTTTCTCCGCAATGGCAAGACGTTTCGGTGGAATTCCTCTCGTAACAAAAGTTATACAATATCCTGCGGATTCAACCTCAATGGAGATTCCTCGTTCCAGTGAAAAAGAAACATGGGATCAGATTTTGGCAGACTATGATAATGCCTCTGATTTGATGCTTGCTAAAAGTCCTAAGAAAGGTTACTCTAATAAATATGTTGCCTTAGCTTTTAAATCGGAAGCTATGTTATATGCAGGTAGCGTGGCAAAATACAATGAAACAGTATCTGGTCGTTTGACTGGTTTTGGACAAAAAACAGGCGTGCGTGTCATTGGTTTTGCTGAAAATGAATGGCAAGATGCTTCTAAAAAGTATTTTACTGAAGCTTACAAAGCAGCAAAAGAAGTGATGAAAGATGGGGGATACTCACTTTATAAGAAAAAATGGGCTGCCAATGACCCTGAAGCACAATATCAAAATATGGTGGATATGTTCAGTGATCTGACAAGCCCTGAAAATATCTATGTTAAAGAATATTCTTATCCAACGCTAACTCATGGATTCGATGCATATAGTGCTCCTTATATATTCAGAGCTCCTTTGGCATCGGGCACTTGTCCAACACTTGATTTCTTAGAACTGTTTGATGGATTTAATTTTTATTCTAATGGAACAATAAAAGTAACTGATGGAAATTCAAATACAGACGGAAATTATTTAATGTACGATACTCCGCTCGATTTATTCAAGAATGCAGAACCTCGTCTACGTGCTTATGTAATATTCCCAGGAGATGTATTTAAAGGAAAAGAAATAGAAATTAGAAATGGAGTTTATACAGGTGCAGCACCTGTTAAACCTCTGTTTACAGATTATTCTTATTCAAATGCAGGAACTTTTTATCAGCATTTAGATTCATACAAAGGAAGTCCCAAAACATTGTATGTAAGTCCTAATTCGGGCACAAGTCAGGAATTGGTCGTTTTCAATGGAGATACAATTACAGCTTCTGGAGCTAATGGACCTTTTTATGGAAATGGAGAAGCTTGTTTGACCGGATTATATGATAGAAAATGGTTAAATCCTGATCCTGCATTTGAAGCAGGCGAAGGAAAATCGGAACAACCATTTATTTTGATGAGATATGCGGAAGTTTTATTAAATGCTGCTGAGGCTGCTGTTGAATTATCTATGGCGGGAGTATCATCTCCGGATAATGATGATTTGTTACAAGTAGCAACTAGTGCTGTTAATCAAATTCGGGAACGTGCAGGAGCTGTATTGTTAACCAATAACATTACTTCAGACGAGACTGGACGTAATATCGTAAGAAAAGAACGTCGTAAAGAGTTGGCTTTTGAACATAAAACCAAATGGGATCTAAGACGCTGGAGAGTATGGCACTATGAAGGAAGAGATGGTTTCTGGGGCGAAACTAAAAATAAAGATTTATATAGTAATGGTTCGAATTTCCGTTTCAGAGGTTTATATCCATTCTTGTCATCGGCAACCGGAAAGTACTTCTTTGATGCTCACTTCCAGGTTGTAAGTCAGAAAACATTTTCTTACAGTGCTTTAGATTACTATTTTGCAATACCGGGTGGAGAAGTTTCGAAAAGCCCTGTTATTGATCAACAGCCTAACAGATAAGAAACTAAATAAACTTAATCATGAATATCAAAAAAAATATGAAAAAAATAGCAATTTATATTTTATTTAGTGGACTGTTGTCTTTCAGTTCATGTGGTTTATTCGAACTGGATAATTATGCTGCTCCTTCCGAAACTCTACAGGGTGAGGTTGTTGATGTGGCAACAGGAGATCCGGTTCTGACTGATCAGGGCAGTGAAGGAATACGTGTTCGTTTGACTGAAGTGAGTTATGGAGATAACGTTACACCTAATCCTGATTTTTATTGTATGTCCGACGGAACATTCCAAAATACAAAGTTGTTTAAAGCTACTTACAACATTCGGATAGATGGTCCGTTTATTCCTCTCATTCGTGAGGATGGAAATGGCGTGCCAATTGCAGATGAAACACAAACTCTGGAAGTAAAGGGAACAACAAAAGTTAGATTTGAAGTTCAACCGTTTTTGAAAGTAGAGTGGGTAAGCGAACCTACAGTATCAAATGGTAAAATTACTGCTAAAGTTCGTGTTACTCGTGGAGTGTCCGAAGCAGATTTTAGAAGTAAAATAGAACCTATGGGAGGTTACAGTTCCAGTTTTCTTAATGTGACAGACGTTCAGCTTTTTGTTAGCTATTCTTCAACGGTTGGATACAGAGCAAGAGACGAACGCTGGTCAAATAAAATTGAATATACAGGTTCTGCATTCAGTTCGCTTTTGGGTCAGATCGTTACAATACAATCTTCAGGTACTATTCCTTCAGGTCGTACAGTTTTTGTCCGTGCAGCATCTAGAATTAATTATGACACTCCTAAAGGAAGTGGAACAAGACGTTGGAATTACAGCGAACCAATGGAAGTTTTAGTGCCTTAAATATTTTGATTACGGATTTATTCCTGGATACCCTTTTTTAAGAGGCTGGTTCATTCTTGAGCCAGCCTCAATTTTTTTGATTCTTATTTCAAAAATCTCTATACTCACTGAGAAATTCCATTTTCATTAAATCCTCATTTTTAAGGTGCTTTAATCGATGTGTTAAATATTTGTAGTAAATTGTCACAATAAAGTTCGTGAGCTTGCAAACTTTATAGTGAATTTGTCCTTTTTCTTCTGTTGCTCCTACGGAGTTTCTAAATTGACAAAATAATACATACAACCATAATTTTGCTCTATAAGGTGTGTCTTAAAACAATGGAGTTATTATATGAGTAGTAGGAAAATGGATGAAAGACGTTTTCAGAGTTCGGTTAGGTGCAAAGCGAATATCTGTAAAAGTGAAGATAACTTTATTATAAACGCAAAGACCACAAAGAAAATACTTACTGTTCTGTAAATTAATGATACGCTATGGATTTTATTATTGGTGTTTAGATTAAGGGAGAGTGTAAGCTGAAGCTTTTCATACAAAAACCACTAATGACAACCGTGAGATTTCTAAAGTGATGAAATATAATTCTCAATTTGATCGCAAAAAAACAAAGGCAGACTATATAAAACAGTCAGCCTTTGCAACCAAAAACAACACTATCAATTCACACTATTTAGCAACTCAATTTTACCATCATTTACCAATTTAATAATCAATTCGCCAAATAAGGTATTTTGCCATGCAAACCAAGAACGTGTATAGTTTTTCGGATCATCTTTATGAAATGATTCATGCATAAATCCGGTTCCGGCATCGGTTTTCATTAAGGTCTCAATACATGATTTTATTTCCTGATCATTTTGACTGGTGAATGCTTTCATCATTATACTCATTGGCCAAATCATATCATAACCAATATGAGGACCACCAATTCCTTCGGCAGCTTTACCTTTGAAAAAATATGGATTATCAGAACTCCAAACAAAATTTCTAGTATTCTGATAAATAGGGTCATTTACATCTACATCACCTAAATATGGCAACGCCAATAAGCTTGGAACATTGGCATCATCTATAAGAAGTTTGTTGCCAAATCCATCAACCTCGTAGGCATAAATAGTTCCATGTTTGGGGTGATTGTATGTGGCATATTTTTTTAGGGCTTGTTCCACTTCATTCGCTAAAGCATTGCAGGAAGTAGCTAAAGTATTATCCTTGTTTACTTCAGCAAGAATTTTCGCTGATTTTCTTAATGAACTTACTGCAAAAAAGTTTGATGGAACCAGGAATAAGAATGTTGTAGCATCATCCGATGGTCGAAAAGCTGATGCAATTAATCCAACAGGATTCACCGGATTTCCAAGACCGTTATTACACATTGTATCTAACTGACGTTCAGTTTTGCGTTGAAAAACATAAGGACCGTTTCCCTCTTTTCGTTGTTGTTCTTTGAAGGTTTGTATTATATTGGCAATAGCTTTTTCCCATTCATCACCAAAAACAGATGTATCGCCAGTCAGTTTCCAGTATTCATAAGCCAACCTAATAACATAACATAATGAGTCAATTTCCCATTTTCTTTCGTGGAGTTCTGGTCTCATCTTAGTTAAATCACTCATCCAGTTATGATCTGGATTTGGGTCGTGTGGGTCTAAAAAAGCATTCGCATATGGATCTAACATTATACACTTAAATTGTCTCAAAATTAAACCTCGAATCATTTTCTTCAGAGCTGGATCGCTGTTTACTAATTGCAGATAAGGCCAAACCTGTGCACTAGAGTCGCGTAGCCACATTGCATGAATATCTCCTGTATATACTACAGTGTCATCGTCTCCATTCTCGGTAGTGTAATACCTAACCGTAGTGTCTAATGTGTTTGGATAGCAGTTCTCAAACATCCAACGGAGTTGTGGATTGGTCAATAGTTGTGTTATCTCTTTGATTTTATTTTCCACTGCATCCGATTTGAACAATCTTTCTTGCAAAGCTGGACGTTTCGACACAAAGACATTTGTTTTGTCCTTTGAAATAATGAGAGTAAGATTTTTTTTTGCTGAAACTGATATAGAAATCAAGCACAACAATACCATCGAATAAATTTTAACCGTACGTAAGTTCTTCATTGATATAATTTATTGCTAATTAATTTTAATTTGGCTCATTCTTGCATACATCTCAACCATGGCAAATTGAGTAAGTAACCAGTTCGAGTCATCTGTAGTTTTTCCTGTCCAATCGGAATTAAACAGACCATCTTTAGTTCTCATATGCAACCATGCATAATCCAGATTCTGTTTAAATATTTTTAAATATGTATTATTTTTATCTATTTCATACAATTCAATAAAGCCTCTTAGCAAAACACCAGTAAACCAAACATCTCCTTTTTTTAATATTTTATCAGGTTCCCCTACATTCTTATTATCTGTAAAGAAGCGATTATAGGCTGATTTTGCAATTTTCTGTGCGTTTTGTAAATATTCCATTTGTCCTGTTAGTTTAAAAAGCAGAGCAGCCGCGTTAATCATTTGACCACTGTTATAAGAGTACTTAGCCTTATCAATATTCCCATTTCTGTTTATATTATCATAAATCAGATAGTCTGTGGTATCTTGTAAATGTTTGATTGTCCAGTAGTAAAGTTCCAACCCTTTATAAAAAAAAGCACTGTCATTTGTAGCTTCAAATAACTTCAACGCATAAACAGAAGCAGGAGCATTAGAACAAGCATGTTTACTTTCTTTTTTTTGCTCACACCAAAATATTCCTCCATCTAAAATATTATTGTTGCCACTTAGAATAAAATCCCAAATTACTAACGCTTTAGCAAGGTATTTTTTATTTCTCGATAACATATACATATCAGTAAAATCTATTCCAAGCCATATATTGTCATCGTAAAATCTATCAGCAGCTGCTGTTTTGATATAAGATGCATATGCTATAGGCCTTCTCGACGAATCGCAGTAGAGTTCCAGTCCAGGAATAACTTTGTTATCGAGCATTGCCCGGTACTTGTTTTTTTTTGTTGCATCGAACAAACACACTGTGGCAGTCAGACTCCCTGAATAAGGCCATAAATAAGCATACAAATTAGGTGTTGAAGCCTGGTCTGAATCGGCCAGATATGTAACCTTGTTCTGCGCATTAAATGGATATGTTTCGCGTAACAAAAGATTATTTTCAACTCCATAAAGTTTATAAATACTTTGAAGCGTCTGATCTGCATTCTTAACGTATTTTTTGTTAGATGCAAATAATGAAAAACCTGTCATCAAGATGAGTAATGTAAGATTTCCTGCAATCGAATTGTTTTTATTCATTCTAGTAATTGATTAATTACAAACTATATTTTTATAACCAAAAATAATAGTTCTATCTGAATAAAAATAATTAATATACCTGAAAATCATAAATTCTTGCTATGTCACCTTCACTTTGATCAGGTTTTGTGATACTTAATCGAACAAAGCGAGCTTTAATTGATTTTTTTAGCAATCTGTCAGTGTCATTTTGAGTGTTGTCAAAAACTGAATCAACCGTTTCCCATTTGTCACCAGACTCATTCTTTACTTGTAAACTGTATTCTTTTGTTATATAGTCAAGATCCTCCAAGCCTGCATGAAACACAGACCAACCATGTATCTCTTCTGTTTTACCTAAATCAATTTCTATAAATTTTGGTTTGTTTTTAGTTATATCACACCACTTGGTATTTGTATCTTCATCCGTTGCAAATTCTGCTTTTTCATGGTTATTTACTTCTCCCGATCTATTACTTACCTGTTTCCCGAAAAGAAAATTTTTATTGTATTGAGTTTCAGAGAAATTAACATCTTGAGAGAAATTTATACCTAAGAGATCCTGAGCAGGTTTGATTGCATTATTTACATCATTTATTAGTGTGGCTGCAAATACTACTACTTTTGAATTATCTGGCAAAGTTAGTTGTTTCGCATTTTCAGGAACATCCAAAGTTACTGCAAACATATATGTAAAATCGTAGGGAACATCTTTGTTTGTTAGCATGTTGTGTTTGTGTGTGCCAACATAAGCAATGTTTACGGGTTTAAGAAACTCTTGTGTATGTCCTGTATGGCCCCATTGCCCAATAAATCCTGTATAAGAAGGAATTATTAAATCTGTTTTTACACCATCAATAGTAAATGTTGCTTTAAGGTCTTTCCCGGTTGAAGCTACAAGTAAGTACAATTTCTTATAATTTCCCTGAGGTAACTGAATCATTTGGTTTCGGCATTTAATTGCATTTGCTACATCAGGATCTTTTAAACTGAATTTTATGCCTTTGTAATCAACTTCTTTAGGAAGTAATTCTGCTGCGTATGAATTTCCTTTACCATCGAAGTTTGCGTCTGATTTGAAAGCATTATACGTAGCTGTTTTGAAATCGCAAGGTAAATCTAAAATTTTAGAATCAGACTTTTCACCGCTGACTTTAGTCAATCCAAGTTTTAATTTAAAAGTTTTAATTCCAAAAGGTTTTATGTCGAATTTCAGTTTATTTGCAGAGAAACTTGCTTCAGCAATATTTTCCTCTATACCATTGGTTTCTTTAGCTGAAACAATATCTGTTGGAAAATTTAAAGTTACCGATTGTTTCTTTTTTCCACTGGTTTCGTATAGGCGAACAATGTATTCATCAGATCCTTCGGCCTGTTTAATAGCTTTTATTAATACGTTTTCATTGTCACAAGATACAAGTGAGAAGCTACGATTTAAACTACCTTTATGTTTTTCTGTAAAAAATGCCTTTGGACTTTGATTAAGCAATTCTGCTTTGTTTACAATTCCGGATTGCGTATAATCTCCCTTGTGTCCAACAATTGAATATGTAAAATGATGCTTGCCCATATCCTGTTGCGACTGCCAAGCATAGCCTGCCTGTGTTTTAGGCGTGTGAAGTAATGTGAGTCGAATCGTATTATCATTAGGCTTGTCCCAACCATATTTACAGTCATTCATAACAGATACCCCATAAGAGTTGTCGGTGCTGGTAATGTCTGCCCAGCTTTGAGCATAAACTTCGTAAGCAATATCGGTATTATTTCCTCTTGTCAAAGAGCCAAGTCCGATGTCGTAAGTAGCGTTAGGGTTTGATATGTTGAGCGGGAATTCTGCTTTTAGTAATGCATTTGTTGTTTGCCAGTCTACTTCGTTCACAATATCAATTCTGTCAGCTTCTTCTCCTTCACTCAAACGAATGTATTGTTTGAATTTCGAATCACCATAAGTGCGTTCAACACAAAGGGCTGATCGGAGCGGACCATTTTCCACGACAGAAATTTTCACATCTCCTGAAATTGAAATTGGTTCTTTGTCTATCACCGTCTTCATAATTTCCCAGGCAGGCCAGTGTGAAGATTCATTCTCCGTAAAAAGAGCCAAACGTAACGATTTACCGTTTGCTACTAATTCTTTTCCGTTCTTTTTGTCGAAAATAGACGAGATATCTCCGTTTTTATCTAAGCTAACGACATAAACACTATTTTCAATCTTGTTTTGTTTAGCGTAGGTTTGTACTAATTTTACTTTTTGAGGAGCTTTCTTTCTAACATCGTATACAACATATCCACACGAAGGAACATTTGCCGATATCAAAAGTTTTGCCTTACCATCTTTAGCAACAACTATCTGAACGGGAACTTCTTTATTCTGTTCGTTGAATACAGCACATTGTGTAGGCTTTAATTCTACTGGTAATGCAATTTCAACAAGTTGAGATACCGGGAATGAAACCGGATTGTAAATTATAAGAGGCCAGCCTTTAACATCGGTATCAAGATATCTTGAAATTGCACCTACAGAGCTGGTTAAAACGTCCTCAAATTGTTTCATCGAAATTAATTCATCGTTCCATGAAAATTCATATGCCCGCGGAATACTAGTTCCGGTTAAGTCATCGTGAAACTGATGCCATATAAATCTTTTCTGAGCTTCGGTTAAGGTGTTTTTTTGATATGTTAGCGCTCCCAGCCAATTTGCTGCAACTGCAGCTCTCTCTGCTGCATCCGCTAATAATTCATTTTTACGGTTAAATAGTTTCATGGCAGCCTGAGAAGTATAGCAACCGGTTGCATGAACATCCATAAGAAGTTCTCCTTTGTATTCAGGTAATTCAGGATGTTTTGCAAAAGGTAAATAATCCTTGTAAAGCTGATCACTGGTTGCACTAATAATTTTTAAAGCTCCATCTGATTTTACACTATTGTTCAACGTTTTAGCCGATTCAATCGTAGGAGCTCCACCTGTGTCTCCCGTGCCATAATAATGATAAACGGTGTTTATGGGACTCGATTTAACTATTCTCTCAAGATATTTACTGTTTGACAAGTCTTCGTTTCTCCATTTGGTAGTGTAGTTATGAGCATCTGCTACCAGCATTATTTTTGATCCATCTATACCTTCCCAAAGTCCTATTTCAAATGGAATTTTACTTCCATTGCTATAAAAAGGTTTGGTTCTCCACATTAGTTTCTGTGTCGAAAATCCTATAAGACCTGAATGTGCTGCAATTGAAGGTAAAATAGCACTAAAACCAAAACAGTCAGGTAAAAAAATGTCAGTCCCTTTTACACCCAATTCGTTTTGGTAAAAAAGCTGACCATACAATATGTTACGGGTAAATGATTCAGGAGATGGAATGTTTGTGTCGGTTGCATCCCAGGTACTTCCGGTAACATGCCAACGCCCTTCCTTGATATATTTTTTCACCAACTCAAACTCAGCGGGATAATACTCTTTCATCCATGCATATTTTATTCCTCCCTCAAAATTGAAAATATACTCGGGATATTTTTGAAACAGCATGAAGTTCTGATTCATTGTCTTTGGGATAAATTCACTGATAGAACGTTGTACATCCCAGTTCCACTGTGTGTCAAAATGAGCGTTTGACACAATGTATGCTTTGCCTTTTTCAGAGTTTGCCTGACTAAAAACATTTGCAACTGAGATTATTATAACTAATAAGTAAATTAAAATATTCTTTTTCATGAATCAGTATTTATTTTTTTAGATTTAATCTTATTAAATTTTGTGTTTTCCTGTAAGTTTATGCTTTATAAACAGAATTTCTTAGTTTGCTGGGACTGATTTCGGACGATATTTCAACTCCTTTCCGAACTCTTTATTTGGCTTCTCACCCATAACAAACTCCAATTTTCCACCCTGCATGATATCTTTATGTTTGATATAACTATAAGGATAATCCTTTCCGTTTAATTTCACAGACTGGATATAGATGTTTTTATCTGAATTGTTTTTTGTAGTTATTTTAAATGTTTTTCCTCCCGGTAAACTGATTTTAGCTTCATCGAATAACGGACTTCCAAAAACATAAACTCCGTTGGACGGGTTCACAGGATAGAAACCTAATGCAGAAAAAACATACCAGGAGGACATTTGACCACAATCTTCATTTCCAGCAAGTCCGTTTGGATTGTTGAAATACATCGTTTTCAATACCTTACGAACAATTTCGGCTGTTTTCCATTGCTGTCCGGCAAAAGCATACAAGTAGGTAGTATGATGTCCGGGTTCATTTCCATGTGCATATTGACCAATTAGGCCGGAAATGTCCGGTGAAGCATTATCACCGAGTGATTGTTCCAAATGAAAAAGGCTGTCTAATTTATTTACAAATGCAGATTCAGAACCAAACAATTCGATAAGTCCTTCGACATCCTCAGGTACAAGCCAGGTGTATTGCCAGGCATTGCCTTCGCAATAATCATCACTACGATGTGTCGAACGAAATGGATTGAAAGGAGTAGAGAAACTGCCATCCATATTTTTCCCTCTGAAAAAATGAGTTTTAGAATCCCAATAAAGTTTATAATATGATGCACGTTCAGAGAATAGTTTATAATCTTCCGTCTTGCCTAGTTTTTTTGCAACCTGAGCTATTCCCCAGTCAGCAATAGCATACTCAAGTCCCTTGGCGACTGATTCTCCTTCCTTGTCGGAAGGAATATATTTATTGGTTCTAATGTAAGAAAGGCTTTTGTAATCGCTTAGCATTGAAGCCTTCATTGCATTAAATGCACGCTCGTAATCAATTCCTTTATAGCCTTTCAGAATAGCATCTGCAATCACGGGTATCGATTGAATACCTATCATCTCACGTGTGTCGCTACCATACAAATGCCATACGGGTAATAGTCCCTTTTGATCATAAATTGCCAACATGGAATTTATAAAATCCGGCACGCGTTCAGGCTGTAAAATAGTGTATAAAGGGTGAGCTGCCCTGTAAGTGTCCCATAAAGAGAAAACAGTGTAATTGGTAAAGTTTGCACCCTGATATTCTTTTTTATCGCTGCCCCGATAATCCTTATTTACATCGTTGAAAGTATTGGGCTGAATAAATGCATGATAAAGCGCAGAATAGAAGATGGTTTTTGCAGTTTTATCTTTTGTTTTGACAGAGACTTTACCTAACTCATGATTCCATGTGGAATTGGCTCCGGCAACCACCTTGTTAAAATTCCAATGATTCAGTTCAGCCTGAATATTTTTTAGAGCGTTTTCGCTACTTACAGGAGAGATGCCGACCTTTACATTAACTGTAGTTACATTTTCAGGCAAACAAACATTCCCTTTTACACCATCCGATTTGAATTTTGATCCTGTTACTTCCGTGTCGTGATTATAAAGAACTAATTTTACGGGAACTGAAAAAACAGCAGTAAAATAAATTTGTTGAGAAGGAGTCCAACCAGAAGAGAAACGATAACCTTTGATAGTATATTCATCTACCTGTTCCATGAATGTATCAGTAGCGCGGTCTCCGTTAGCATCTTTCAGATTAATCATTACCTGCTTCTGTTCCGTTTTATCAGGAAAAGTGTATTTGTGAAAGGCAACTCTTTTTGTCGACGTCAACTCAACTCTTACACCATAGTCATCCAAGAACAAAGAATAGTAGCCTACACCAACTTTTTCGTTTATATGCGAATAGCGGGATGCATATCCATCATCCGGCTTGTCCTGACCGCCAGGAGCCGTCTGTAACTTTCCGGTATAAGGCATGAACATTAAGTCTCCGGTGTCAGTGCAGCCGGTTCCGCTTAAATGTAAATGGGAGAATCCAACTACAATGGAGTCGGAATAATGATAGCCAGAGCACCAGTCCCAACCTTTGTTTATATTATTTGGCCCGATTTGAACAGCGCCGAAAGGAGTAGTCGCACCTAAAAAAGTATGCCCATGTCCTCCAGTACCTATATAAGGATTGACAAACGTGATTTCATTTTTTGCTGAAATGGCATCTGTTGTTAAACAAAAGATTAGCGTTAAAAATAAAAAAAAATATCCTGTGATTTTCATAATAATAAATTTAAAATGGGAGTGTTATTTCAGATTCCTCCCATTTTTGATTTGCAAACTATTTTATACCTAAAAAACTATTTATCTTTTGAGAAAGAATAAGGTTGAGCTTTGTCATTTATTCCTCGGTTTATATTCGGAGCTCCAGACATATTGAACTTTATTTTAGCTCCTTTCAAAAACTGCTCATGAGTAAAATAATTCAAATCATATTTCTTGCCATTTACTGCGATTGTATTGATATAGTAGTTCTTCTCATTGTTGTTTTCTGCAGAAATTAAGACTGTTTTTCCGTTTTCCAGATTTAGTTTTACAGATTTAAATAATGGAGAACCAATTACGTATTGATCGGTGCCCGGACAAACTGTATAAAATCCTAATGCGGATAACACATACCAACTTGAGGTTTGACCATTATCTTCGTCTCCGCAATAGCCATCAGGAGTTGCTTTGTATAGTTTATTCATGATTTGACGAGCCCAATATTGAGTTTTCCATGGCTCTCGAGAATAATTATATAAATAAACCATATGTTGTATCGGTTGATTTCCGTGAGCATATTGCCCCATGTTCATTACCTGCATTTCACGCATTTCATGAATTACTCCTCTGCTTTTCATCCCTTTTGCTCCCGGAACAATAAAAACAGAATCCATCATTTTATTAAAATTATTTTCGCCACCCATTAAATCAATTAAACCCTGAGGATCATGAAATACACAAAAACTCCAATGCCAACTGTTTCCTTCGCAAAAAGCGTCACTCCAATCTTCAGGAACAAAGTTTGGGTCGAATTTACCTTTATTATCTCGACCTGTCATCAGTTTATATTGGGCATTAAATACATTTTTATAATTCATAGCTCGTTTAGCATATATATCAATTTCAGATGCCGGTTTTTTAAGTGCTTTTCCGAGTTTGTAAATTGCCCAATCGTCATAAGCATATTCCAACGTACGAGCGACATTTTGTCCAACTCCAATATTATTGGGTACATATCCTAAATTGTTATACTGGTCAAAAGCTTTTCTGCCTGAAGATGAAATTGACGGATGTACATTGTTTGCATCATGTTTCAATGCTTTCCAAAGAGTTTCAATATCATATCCTCTCAGGTTTTTTAAATAAGCATCTGCTACGATAGATGCAGAGTTGTTGCCGACCATACAATCTCTGTGCCCCGGACTAGCCCATTCTGGCAAAAAACCGCTTTCAAGATATGCATTGACTAATCCCTCCTGCATTTTTTCATTCATAGAAGGATATATCAAGTTTAAAAATGGGAATAAACTTCTGAATGTATCCCAAAAACCGGTATCCGTAAACATATATCCGGGTAATACTTTCCCGTTATATGGGCTGTAGTGCATAACTTTCCCACTCTCATCAATTTCGTAAAATGAACGTGGAAACAAAACAGAGCGATAAAGTGAAGAATAAAA
Source organism: uncultured Paludibacter sp. (assembly GCA_964405245.1). GTDB lineage: Bacteria > Bacteroidota > Bacteroidia > Bacteroidales > Paludibacteraceae > Paludibacter. The sequence continues at coordinate 50,746 of CAYONE010000004.1, read as the reverse complement.
AGTTCTGAGATTGTCAATATTATCATCTTTAATTTCTATTCTACCCAAGACATCATTCCATTTTTTTCTTCCTTCTGCAACAACTTTATCAAAATTATTACTGCCTAATTCTTTTAAATTAAGTTCCGCTTGTTCAGGACTGATAAAAGAAGATGCAACTCGGGCACATATTTGCTCTCCCTTTTTTGTTGAAAAACCTATGATAGCACCAGTGTGATTTTCTTTAGCTTCAAACTCATTTTTTCTGATTTCATTATCTCCAACAACAGCTTCGTAAGTAAACGGTTTGTCGAAAACAATAACAAAATAATTTTTGAAATTTTCGGGGACTCCTCCACTGTTTTTTGTAGTATAGCCGATTATTTTCCGTTCATTAGGTATAATCTTTACATATGAACCTTGATCGAATGCATCCAACACAACATATGAATGTTCATTTTCAGGAAAAGTAAACCTAAACATTGCAGCGCGTTCGGTTGGAGCTATTTCTGTGGTTACATCATGGTCTGCTAAATAAACGCTATAATAATAAGGTTTTGCAATTTCAGCTTTATGAGAAAACCAACTGGCTCGTTTTTCCTGATCAAAAACTGGTTTGTCGGTTACTGGCATAATTGCAAATTGGCCATAATCATTTATCCAGGGACTTGGTTGATGTGTTTGTTTAAAACCTTTTATTTTGTCTGCGCTATAAACATACATCCAACCGTCTCCCATATTCCCAGTTTGAGGTGACCAAAAATTCATTCCCCACGGAAGTGCAACTGCAGGATATGTATTCCCTGTTGATAATTCAAACTTTGATTGTGTTCCTACCAAAGTATTCACAAAATCTACAGGATCTGAGACTGTTCTAGCAATTGAATTAAACGGAAGAAAAATAAAAAACGCGTATAAGAACAAATAATTTAAACAGTTTTTCATTATTTTAAAATTAACATTATAAATTAGAGTGAATAATCTGAGTTATTTCATGCTACGAAATTAGATTAAAAATATTATCTTTCATTGCACGAATAGTTGTGTGCATGAAAATGTCACTAAACTTAACTACAATGTCATTTATATAAACTTATACATGGATGTTTGTAATTGTAATTATTCGATTTTTACTAATTTTGTTCATATCATTTATACTATATAATCATGAATAATACTTTAAAAATCACTTTTACTTTTCTTTTAATCGGAATAACATTTTTTGAAGTCTACGCTTATAACTTAAAACAGATAAGCAACAACAACAACCTATCAAACAGCGCAATAACTGATTTTTGTCAGAATGAAAAAGGGCTCATGTTAATCGGCACCTGTGATGGCCTCAACATCTACAATAGTAGAGATGTAGAAATTTTCCAACCAAAAAACGAAAATAATTTTTTATCTGGGAGCATTATTGATAAAATAATTTATACAAACAATAATATTTTTTGGATTCAAACTTATCATGGCCTCAACAAATACGATGTAAATAAGAATACCATGACGCATTATAATGAGTTTCAAAAAATGTTATACTTTGACAAAGACAAATCAAACAATTTATATATCATCAATGAGAGCAATTGCATCTATTATAACATTTATGGTAAATCTAACTTCAAGAAAATTCTGATGTCAGGAGTAATTTTTTCTGATATTCAGGATTTTTTTATTGACCAGAACAATGTTTTTTGGATTGTTACAAATAAAGGTTATACGTTCACATTCAAAAGTGCTTTCGTAAACAATGAGTTAACACTTATACCTATTAAAAACAATCTTGTAATTGCAAAAAAAATAATCAATTGTTTTTTTGAAGATGATAATTTCATTTATATTGACTCAGATTTTGATTTATTTGTGTACAATGTTATTACAAAAAAGAAAAAATATATTACCAATTTGAAAGGAGAAATTCTTAGCAGGGGTAAAATATCTTCTGTAATAAAATATCATGACGACTATTTAGTTGGATTCCTTACAAACGGTGTGCTTTATTTAGAAAAACAGAACGAAAGCTTTAATAAGAAGGAAATAGAAATAAAGAGTGGCATATTTTGTTTAAAAAAAGATAAACTTCAGGATATTATATGGATAGGTACTGATGGACAAGGTGTTTATATCTTATCTAATACAGCTTATTCAATCAAATCAAATATTTTAACCAACATAACAGACAAAATTCAAAAACCAGTAAGAGCATTGTATCTCGACAAAGAAAACACCTTTTGGATAGGGAGTAAAGGAGATGGTATACTAAAGATCTATGATTATAACGCGAATAAAAACATACAGGATTGCCGTATTGAATCTGTAAATACGAATAACAGCAACTTATCAGACAATATTATCTATAAATTTCAAAAAAGCAAGCGTAACATATTATGGATAGGTAGTGAAGAAGGACTGAATTATTACTCTTACAGATCAAAAAAAATAAAACATATTGATATCAATCTCAAGTTTCTAGACTATAAATATATCCATGATATTTATGAGACTGCTGATTCAAAATTATGGTTGGCAAGTGTTGGCTACGGTATCGTTTGTGCAGATATTAAGGGTACTGATGATAATATTAGCCTGAGTAATTTTAAACACTATACTATAAACAATGGTAGTTTTGAATCGAATTACTTCTTTTCAATGTATGCTGAGAATGACTCGACATTATGGTTTGCTAACAGGGGTTTTGGACCATTTCATTTCAACAATAGTACAGGTAATCTTGATCCGGTATTCTTTTATAATCAGCATTCCAACCAGGTTATTAACGATGTGTTTGTTGTTCGTAAAGATAAAGATGGCAATATGCTTTTTGGAACTTGTTTTGGGTTGGTAAAATACACTGACTCCAACAAGTCAAAAATTTTTAATTCAAACAATGGATTTTTAAACAACTCTATTCATGCTATTGAAAATGACAGTCATAGTTTTTTTTGGCTAAGTACAAATAAAGGGTTAGTTCAGTTCAATAGCAAACGTGAGGCTTTTCGTATATATGATAGTACTGATGGATTAAAAATCACAGAGTTCAGCGATGGGGCATCGTATAAAGATGAAAAAAGCAATACTTTGTTTTTTGGGGGAATTAATGGGTTTGTTTCAATTCAAAAAGATCGTGGACCTGATATGGCCTATATGCCTCAAATCTATTTTGATAATCTTACAATTTTTGGGGAGAGTAAGAATATTTCCGAATATATAGGAAAATACCACGATAAGGATCGGTTGGAATTGGCATACAAACAAAACTTTTTTTCGGTGTCGTTTACAGCTATAGATTATTTGAATGGTGGGAACTATAGTTATTATTATAAAATAGATGGACTGAGCGATCAATGGATTAATAATGGAAGTTCAAATGAAGCCTCTTTTTCTAATATTGCTCCTGGCAACTATACTTTACTTGTAAAATATTATAGTAGAACTCTTGAAAAAGAAAGTCCTGTTTATTCTCTTCAAATTAGGATATATCCTCCCTGGTATTTGTCAGGTTGGGCTTATCTTGTGTACTTTTTGTTTGCTTTATATTCTATTTACATGGTTTTCAGGTATTATGTTCGCAGACAACGCCAACATAAACAAGAACTTTTGAACGAAATTGAAAAAAAGCACCAGAAAGATGTATATGAATCAAAGTTGCGATTCTTTACTAATATAGCTCATGAGTTTTGCACTCCTCTCACTCTTATTTCAGGTCCTTGTGAACGTATTTTGGCACAACAAGGTACATCGAAATTTATTACAAATTATGTTTACATGATTCAAACAAATGCAGAGAGGCTAAACAACTTGATACAAGAGCTTATTGAGTTCAGAAGAATAGAAACCGGGAACCGGGAGCCATCTATTGAAAAATTGAATGTGACAGTGGAGACAAAAAAAATTCTGGATTTGTTTTCTAGTCTGAAGGATTCCAAAGAAATAAATGTAGTATTTTCCTCTGCTAAGGATGTTGAATGGAATTCTGATAAAGGTTTTTTTATTACAATAATAACAAATTTGATATCGAACGCATTCAAGTATACTTCAAATAATAAAGATATAAAAGTAAATCTGACAGAATCGGATAATCAATTGGTAATTTCGATAGCAAACGAAGGAAATAGTATTTTAGAAATTGATTCTAAAAGAGTTTTCGACAGATATACGATTCTTGACAACTTTGAAAAAGGAGAAAACAATCAGCGTTTTTCTCGAAATGGATTAGGTTTGGCTATATCGTACAACATGGTTAAGTTATTAAACGGAACTATAGAAGTTACAACTGTAGATAATTATGTCACTTTTACCGTGAAACTACCATATCTGGAACAAACTGTGAATTCGGATTCTAATCTTACTAAAATTACCTATTCACCTGAAATTATCCAACAAAAGATATTTAATCTACCCACATATAATTTCGACAAATTAAGATCTACAATTTTAATAATAGACGATGATATAGAAATTCTTTGGCTTATAGGTGAACTATTCTCTAGTGAATTCAATATTATTCCCCTTAGTGATAGTCTACAAATTGACAATGTATTGAATGAAGTTCATCCCAATATTATTATTAGTGATATAATGCAACCAGGGTTAGATGGTATTGAATTAACTCGAAAAATAAAATCTAATAAAGAGACAGCACATATACCAATTATTTTAATTTCAGGAATAAATGAAGTCGACAAGCAAATTGAAGCTCTAGAAGCAGGAGCTGAAATGTATATTAGTAAACCTTTCAACACTAAATATCTGAAAATTTCAGTTCATCAAATCATTGAACGAAAGGAGAAACTTAAGAACTACTTTAGCTCCCCTATTAGTTCTTACGAAATGTTCGAAGGTAAATATACTCATGCAGAGCAAAAGAAATTTATGCATTCAGTAATGAAAGTTATAAATGAAAATATAACAAATTCAGATCTTTCTACACAATTCATCGCAGATAAATTAGGTATCGGAACCAGAAGTCTTTATAGAAAGATGCAGAATATAGGTGATGAAAGCTTTTCGAATTTAATAAAAGAATGTAGATTGATATTTGCAGCAGATCTATTGCTAAAATCTAAAATGACAATTGATGAAATAGTCTATAAATCGGGATTCTCGAATAAGGTTACATTCTTTAAGGCATTTCAGAAAAAATATTCATGTACTCCAAAAAATTATCGTACAAAAAATGACACATATGCATAAGCCGTATTTTTTCAAAAATTGAAACATCATACATCATGATAATTTCACTTTTTATTCGTAAAATTATCATGATGTATACAAAAAACTTAGCAGTCAATTTTAAAACAGATAGAGACATAAAATGAAAGACTACTAAGTAGTGGTTCTACTTTCACAACTTATGGAAAAATCGGAGTTGGATATAGCATTTATGGTGATGCTGGTGGTGGCGAATGGAGTGGAATACAGATTCCTGTTTCTATAAGTTTCCTTAAAGGCATGAGTAAAAATCATTTTGAAGTTAACTTAGGCGTACGAACAATTTTTAATGAAAATCTATATTATGGTTGTTTCTTCTATCCAATTGCCAATTTGGGCTATCGGTATCAACCAACTACACGAGGTTTCTTGTTTAGAGCATTAGCTGGCACTGATGGAATAACTTTAGGAGTAGGATTAGCTTTTTGATAATTTGAAATAAAATATTACTTGCTGTTTCAGACGTAATCATACTGATTTATCTTTATTTATCAGAAATACGATTCGACAAAATATGCAAAAGAGGTTCTTTCCAAAATGGAAAGAACCTCTTTTTCGTAATTATATATCTTACTTTTTAGTCTTTTATTTTTGCAGAAAGATATTCGCGATTTAAGCGGGCAATGTGCGAAATAGAAATTGCTTTAGGGCATTCGGCTTCGCAAGCGCCGGTATTGGTGCAATTACCAAAACCAAGTTCGTCCATTTTACGAACCATTGCTTTTGCACGTGAAGCTCTTTCAACTTTGCCTTGTGGTAAAAGCGCCAACTGGCTTACTTTTGCTGCTACAAATAACATTGCCGAACCATTTTTACATGCAGCTGCACAAGCGCCGCAACCAATACACGCGGCAGCATCCATAGCCTCATCTGCTGCATATTTCGGAATTGGAATTGCATTACCATCAGGTATTCCACCGGTATTAACCGAAACAAACCCACCGGCCTGAATTATTTTGTCATAAGCGCTTCTGTCAACTATCAAGTCTTTAATTACCGGAAATCCTGCAGAACGCCATGGCTCAACTGTAATTGTTTCTCCATCTTTAAAACGACGCATGTGAAGTTGACAAGTAGTTGTTTCTGGATCCTTACCATGTGGGTGCCCGTTGATATAAAGACTGCACATACCACATATACCTTCACGGCAATCATGATCGAATGCAATTGGCTCTTTGCGTTCTTTTACTAATTGTTCATTCAATACATCGAGCATTTCAAGAAATGAACTGTCGGTGGAAACATTGTCCATTTTGTAGGTTTCGAAACGACCTTTGGATTTCGAACCGGCCTGACGCCATATTTTGAGTGTTATATTTATACTTTTTTCCATATTAAAATAGTTACGAGTTACAAGTTACAAGTTACAAGTTACAAGTTGATAGAACTTAATGAAATGTAATGTAACAATTGTTTATTAATTAATTTGTGTATTATCAGTTCGAGTTTTTATTGATTTTATTAAAGAAGATGTCATTTTTATTATTTCTAAAACCATTTCTTGTAGTTCTTCTGATTTCCTTTTTTCCAGAAAACCAAGTTCTTGTGAAATTATAATCTGTGTTTCCAACTCAGAAGCAGAACCTAAAGTAATGTACAGAAAATGTATCAATTCTTTGTTTGAATTTCGTCCACACCCTTCAGCTATATTTGAAGGAATAGAGACTGCACATCTTCTTATTTGTGAAATTAATCCGAATTGTTCAGTATTAGGAAAAGTTATAGTAACATCGTAAATAACTTTTACCAACTCAATAGCTTTTTGCCAAACTTTCAAATCTTTATGACTTGTCATTTTTCTTTCTTTTTCATTCAAATTACTTATTACCACAGAAAACTTCTTTTCTCTATCCTTGTAACTTGTAACTTGTAACTAACTACGCTTTGTAGTTACGTTGCTGACGTTTGATAAATTCGTATTCCAATGATTCTTTCAAAAGTGTTGGGTCTTCACCTTCACCATTGAATTTCCAGCAGGAGGCAAATGAAAATTCCTCGTCGTTACGTAATGCTTCACCCTCGGGCGTTTGATATTCTTCGCGGAAATGACCACCGCACGATTCTTCGCGCATAAGAGCATCACGTGCCATTAATTCACCAATTTCAATAAAATCGGCTACGCGCAAAGCTTTTTCAAGTTCAATATTCATATCGACACTATTTCCGGGTACAAATACTTTTGACCAGAATGTTTTACGAATTTCCTTAATTTTTTCCAAAGCATGTTCCAATCCGGCTTTGTTACGTCCCATACCTACAAAATCCCACATTACCAAACCAAGTTCGCGGTGTATTGAATCAACCGAACGGTCGCCCTGAATTTTCATAATCTTTTCAATGCGATCTTTTATTGCTTTTTCAGCTTCGGTAAACTCAGGTAAATCTGTACTCATGCGTGGTACCTGAATCTGGTCGGCTAAATAATTCTGTATAGTATAAGGGAGTACAAAATAACCATCAGCTAAACCCTGCATTAGAGCAGATGCGCCGAGGCGATTTGCTCCGTGATCGGAGAAATTAGCTTCACCAATACAGAATAGTCCGGGAATTGATGTCTGTAATTCGTAATCAACCCAAATACCACCCATAGTATAATGTATTGCTGGATAAATCATCATTGGAGTTTTATATGGATTATCATCAACAATTTTTTCGTACATCTGGAAAAGGTTTCCGTAACGAGCACGAATCACATTTTCTCCAAGACGTTCAATAGCCGAAGAAAAATCGAGATAAACAGCTAAACCTGTATTTCCTACACCATAACCGGCATCGCAACGTTCTTTTGCTGCACGCGAAGCTACGTCGCGAGGAACAAGATTACCAAAAGCCGGATAACGACGTTCTAGATAGTAATCGCGATCTTCTTCTTTTAAATCTGTTGGTTTCAGTTTTCCGGCACGAATTGCTTCTGCATCTTCTTTTTTCTTTGGAACCCAAATTCTTCCATCGTTTCGTAACGATTCCGACATTAAAGTTAATTTCGATTGATAATCGCCATGAACAGGAATGCAGGTTGGGTGTATTTGAGCGTAAGCGGGATTTGCAAAATAAGCTCCTTTTTTATAAATCTGAATAGCAGCAGAACCGTTCGATCCCATTGCATTGGTCGATAAAAAGAAAGCGTTACCATAACCACCGGTTCCAATTACTACTGCATGTGCAAAAAATCGTTCGATTTTGCCGGTAACTAAATTTCGGGCAATAATTCCACGGGCACGACCATCGATAATAACAACATCGAGCATTTCATGACGGGCAAATAATTTTACCTGACCTTTGCCAATCTGACGACTTAATGCAGAATAAGCTCCAAGCAATAATTGCTGTCCGGTTTGACCGCGTGCGTAGAATGTACGTGAAACCTGAGCGCCACCAAATGAACGGTTATCCAATAAACCTCCATATTCACGTGCAAAAGGTACACCCTGAGCCACACATTGATCGATAATGCTGTTTGAAACTTCAGCTAAACGATAAACATTGGCTTCACGAGCACGATAATCGCCACCTTTAATTGTATCGTAAAATAAACGATAAACTGAATCGCCATCGTTTTGATAGTTTTTTGCTGCATTTATCCCGCCCTGAGCTGCAATTGAGTGTGCACGACGGGGTGAATCCTGAATGCAGAAATTTAGTACGTTAAAACCAAGCTCGGCAAGAGATGCTGCCGCTGAAGCTCCTGCAAGTCCTGTTCCTACAACAATTACATCGAGTTTGCGCTTGTTAGCCGGATTTACAAGTTTTTGATGATTTTTGTAATTAGTCCACTTTTCAGCTAAAGATCCGGCAGGAATCTTAGCGTTTATTTTTACTTCTTCTACCGTGGTAGATTCTTGTTTTTTTGCCATATTATAATTTCAGTTTTTCAAAATGGGTTATACAATCCAGCCGTTTCCAAATCCGAGTAAAAAGTAAACAGGAATTGAAATAAACATCAGAATAATTAAAGTAGCTAAAATATTGGAAATTACTTTAACTCTTGGTAACCACGTGTTGTTATTCAATCCGAGTGTGTGAAGTGCGCTCCAAACGCCATGTGTAAGGTGCAACCATAAAGCAACTAACCAAACTATATAAAGGATAGAGTAAACAGGCTGACTGAAATAATATTTAATCCAGAAAGCGCCATTTGTTGCTGTTTCGAGCAAACTTTCGTTAACATGACCGCCCAGCATGTGCTTTACTTCAACAAATTGCATTTTTGCCCAAAACTGATACAAGTGCAATCCCATGAATCCAAGTACAATAGCGCCGAGAATCAGCATGTTTTTCGAAGCAAAACTAACGCCTTCCTGTCTTTTGGTTACTTCATACCTGATATTTCCACGTGCTTTCATGTTAAGCAGTGTAAGATAAATGGCATAAATAATATGCACAACAAATCCGGCTGCAAGTATTTTTGTACCAATAAGAGCATACCAGTTTGCTCCCAAAAATGCAGCAATGGCGTTATAAGCATCTGTCGAAAAAAGAACGACAAAATTCATAACGCCATGAAAAGTTAAAAATAACACGAGAAAAACACCCGTGATACTCATAATGAGCTTTCGCCCGATAGAGGAATCAATTAACCACATAGATTTTTGTTTTTTGATTGAATATTTATTGCTTAAAATTATTCTATTTTATTGAAAAACAGATTGTTATTTATCAATTACTCTTCCTCTGAAAAGTTTCACAAAATTACTAAATTATTTTAGTCCGGCAAACGATTGCAGAAATTTTTCATTAATTAAAAATTGTCAGTTTAAACACTTTTTTGAGTGATTAAATACAAGAATACATAAAGTTTAAAGTACTTTTCATTCATTAATTTTTAAAATAAAACGATAACCGCGTTTAAATCAGTTTTGATTAATTATTTCTCCAATAAGTGTAGCAGAAGTTGAAGAAGTTATTTTAACATGAACAAATTCACCGATTCTACGTCCTTCACGTGGGAAAACCACAACTTTATTTTGCGAAGTTCGTCCAAACATTTGTTCTTTCGATCGTTTTGAAAAACCTTCAACAAGTACCTCGAAGGTTTTACCAATATCATTATGATTACTTTCTTTTGAAATTTTATTTTGTAAAGCGATAATTTCATTTAATCTGTGCACTTTAACTTCTTCAGGAACATCATCAGTTAGTTTTTTGGCTGCTAAAGTGCCTGGGCGTTCTGAATATTTAAACATAAATGCAAGATCAAATTTTACTTCCTGCATCAAATCGAGCGAAAGTTGATGATCTTCTTCCGTTTCGCCGGAAAATCCACTAAAAATATCAGTACCGATTGCAACATCCGGAATTATTCTTCTCATAGCGGCAACCCTATCAAGATACCATTCGCGTGTGTATTTACGGTTCATTAATTTGAGAATTTTATTGCTCCCCGATTGAACAGGAAGATGAATAAATCTACAAATATTTGGATAACGTGCCATTACTTCAAGAGTTTCGTCGCTCATATCTTTTGGGTGGGGCGACGTAAAACGAATTCGCATTTCCGGTACCATTTCAGCAATAATACTGAGTAACTTCGGAAAGTCAGTTATAACGCCATCTTCAGAAACAAATTTATATGAATTTACGGTTTGTCCGAGCAGAGTTACTTCTTTGTAATTTTTATTTTTCAGGTCGTTTATTTCGTTTAAAATACTTTCTACTTCGCGGCTGCGTTCCCGCCCGCGGGTATAGGGAACTATACAATACGTACAAAACTTGTCGCATCCACGCATTATAGATACAAATCCCAATATGGAAGCGCCAATTCGGGTTGGGAGTACATCTTTATATGTTTCAGTTTTCGAAAGCTCTACATTTATTGCTTTTTCTCCCTGTTCCACACTGTTAATCAGGTTTGGTATATCTAAATATGCGTCAGGTCCAACCACTATATTAACGCCATGATCGGTAATCAATTCTTCTTTCACACGTTCGGCCATACAGCCAATCACGCCAACTATCATTTTCTTGTTTTTCCTTTTCAATGCATTGATGTGAACAAGCCTTTGAATTACTCTTTGTTCGGCATTATCGCGCACCGAACATGTATTCACAAATACAGCATTTGCTTCGTTGATGTTTTCGGTTAATTCAAATCCATCCATTTGCATTATAGATGCAACAACTTCGCTATCAGCTACATTCATTTGACATCCATAAGTTTCGATATATAATTTTTTATCTATAAAAGCTCCTTCGCTAGTAATATCAGTATTATTATTATTCATTTTTTTTCTTCATTTATTAGAGTTTACAAAAATACATCAACTATTCAGAATACGAAAGCCTTATGTTTTTGTACAAAGAATCGGTTTATTATAACTTAATATGAAATTTAATTGAAATAAATATTTTGTAAGTATTTGTAATTCAGTAATTAAAAATTTATTTTAAAAATAATTGCACAAAAATGATTCAAATGAGAAATATTTTATTTATATTTGCAGTGTAAACAAACAGATAAATTTTTCATAGTTAAGGTTAAGATTAATGGACAATGGGTGGCTGGGAAGTTACCCATTGTTTTTTTATTGATTTTTTTTGATTCCTGAACTAATTATTCTTATATTTGCGACTAATAATTAAAATATAAGTTATGGATGACTTTGGAGACTATATTTACATCATTCTTCTGATAGTTTTTTCTATTGTAGGCTTATTAAAGAAGAAAAAACAAACGCAGGTACTCACTAAAGAAAGTTCGGAACAAGAAAGTTATGAGGAATCTGAAGAAGATTTCTTTCCTCCTGTTGATGTTTTAAATCCAAAAAAATATCAGACTGAAACTTCACCTTCGCAAATAAACTGGCCTACAATTGATAATTCAACATTAAATAAAAAAGACAAAACGGTTTTTGATGGAATAACAAATAGCTACGAAACAGCACAGGACATGTCGCAGTTGAAAGCTAAAAAGCAGGTAACTAAATCTGTAAATGAATTCAAGTCAAGAAATTTCCTTTACGAAGATGATAATAAAACAGAAAACTCCGATTATTCGTTTGAATCAGTTGAGGATGTACGAAAAGCAATTATTTTTTCAGAAATTATTAACAAAAAATACAATTAAGAACAAAAAATATTTTTAGTACTATTCAAATCCTGAAAATAAATTGTATATTTGCATCAGTTAAAAACAGGAGTTCCGGCGTTTTAGTCGGAATTCTTTTTTATTTACAGCAAACCAAATTTTACTAATTAAATACAACTATGGCAATAGCTTACATGACCGCTGATGGTTACAAAAAATTGATCGATGATTTAAATGTTCTTGAAACTGTAGAAAGACCTGCAATTTCGAGGATGATAGCTGAAGCTCGCGATAAAGGTGATTTATCGGAAAATGCGGAGTACGATGCAGCTAAAGAAGCACAAGGTTTACTTGAATTGAAAATTTCTCAACTTAAAGAAACCATAGCATTCGCGCGTTTGATTGATGAATCGCGTATTGATACAAGTGTAGTTCAAATTCTTACACGCGTAAAAATTAAAAATGTAAAGACAGGTCAAATAATGTCTTATGCTATTGTTTCCGAAAGTGAAGCTAATCTAAAAGAGTCAAAGCTATCGGTTACTACTCCAATAGCTCAGGGTTTATTAGGGAAAAAAGTTGGAGAAACAGCAACTGTTAAAGTTCCTTCGGGTTTAATGGAATTCGAAGTAATGGAAATAGGCTTATAAAAACCTTTTATCAGAAAAAATTAGTTATCAATCTGCTAATATAAACTTGAATATGACTATTTTCAGTAAAATTGTTGCCGGTGAAATTCCTTGCTACAAAATAGCAGAGGATGATAATTATTTTGCGTTTCTTGATATTAATCCTATGACTGAGGGTCATACACTGGTTATTCCAAAGATTGAAGAAGATTATATTTTCAGATTAGATGACGAGCATTTGACAGGTTTAATTACTTTTTCAAAAAAAGTAGCTTTGGCAATTGAAAAATCGGTACCATGTGCAAGGGTAGGAGTGGCTGTACTTGGTATGGAAGTGCCACACGCACATATTCATTTAGTTCCTCTATTGAAAGAAACCGATTTAGATTTCAGAAAGCCAAAGTTAAAGTTAACTCATGACGAAATGAAAAACATTGCTCAAAAAATCAGTAACAATATGTAATAAAAAAAAGTCGGAAGTTAAATTCCGACTTTTTTTCTTATATTACTAAACTTACTCTCAAACTTTCTGAAGTACAAATGCTGTACGTGCAGGAATATATAGTTTTAGCCATTCTTTGTCGATAGAAGATATGTTTTTGTCTGAAACAGTTACGTAAGTTAATGATTCATCAATTAATCCAAAACCTCCGAAATCTTTATTATCAGTATTCAAAACTATTTTATATGCACCTGCAGGAGCGAGAATTCCGTAATCGGTAAATGATTTTTGTCCATTGAAATTGAATACAAAAATTAAATTATCCCGCATATAAGCAACAATCTGGTCACTATCTTTGTCCCAAAGTTGAATAACATTGGTTTTGTTGAATTTTGGCACGGATTTTATCAGTTCAATCATTTTTTGATCGAAAAGACCTAAACTATAATAAAGGTATTTATCGGTATCAACCAATGACCATTGTCGGCGAGCATATTTATACGACCATCCATTTCCTTCGCGGGGAAAATCAATCCATTCAGGATGCCCGAATTCATTTCCCATGAAATTCAGATAACCGCCATTTATAGTAGTTGAGGTTATCAGACGAATTATTTTATGAAGTGCAATACCTCTGTCAACAGTAAATGTATTGTCGCCTTTTTGCATGTGCCAATACATCTCGGCATCAATTAACCTGAAAATTATAGTTTTATCGCCAACTAATGCCTGGTCGTGACTTTCGGCATAACTGATTGTTTTTTCATCGGCTCTGCGGTTGGTTAATTCCCAGAAAATATGGCCTGCTCTCCAATCTTCGTCCTTAATTTCTTTAATGTATTTAATCCAAAAATCAGGAATTCCCATTGCCATCCTATAATCAAAACCTATACCTCCATCGCTATATTTCGATGCTAAACCGGGCATCCCGCTAACTTCTTCGGCAATAGTAATGGCGTTTGGATTGACTTCATGAATAAGTTTATTTGCAAGAGTTAAGTAGCATATTGCATCGCCATCCTGATTTAGATTGTAGTACGATTCATAATTTCCAAAATCCTCGCCAAGTCCATGGCTTCTGTAAAGCATTGATGTTACACCATCAAATCTGTACCCATCAAACTTAAATTCTTCAAGCCAATACTTGCAGTTCGAAAGTAAAAAGTGTAAAACTGCAGGTTTGCCATAATCAAAACAAAGCGAATCCCACGCAGGATGTTCTCGACGAGGACCTCCATGGAAGTATTGATAAGGAGTTCCATCAAATCGTCCCAGTCCTTCTACTTCATTCTTTACTGCATGAGAATGTACAATATCCATTATTACAGAAATTCCCATTCCATGCGCATCATCAATGAGATGTTTTAGTTCTTCAGGCGTGCCAAATCTGGAAGAAGCAGCAAAAAAACTCGAAACATGATAACCAAACGAACCATAATAAGGATGTTCCTGAATTGCCATTACCTGAATACAATTATAACCGGCTTTTTTTATTCGTGGCAATACATCTACGCGAAATTCTTCGTAAGTTGATACTTTTTCCTCTTGCCCCGACATTCCGACATGGCACTCATAAATTAATAAAGGATCTTTCTGAGCCTTGAAATTTTTATGTTTGAATACATACGGTTGAATCGGATTCCAAACCTGAGCGCTGAAAATTTTCGAATTTTCATCCTGTACAACTCTTCTTGTCCAAGCCGGAATTCGTTCTCCACCTCCACCATCCCATTCAATAAGTAGTTTATAAAGTTGTAAATGTGTAAGTGCATATTCAGGAAGTTTAATTTCCCAAATGCCATTTTGTAACTTTTTTAACTGATAATCAGGATGTTTTTGCCAGTTGTTGAAGTCGCCTATAAGATATATAGCCGATGCATTTGGAGCCCATTCGCGAAAAATCCATCCATCATAATAATGATGAAGTCCAAAGAATAAATATCCAGTTGCGAAATCACTAAGACTTTGTGTTTCGCCTGTGAGCTTTTTTTCTACCAATAAACTGTATTCATATCTGCCATAAATAGCATCAGCAAAAGGCTCCAAATAGGGATCGTTTTTTACAACCGGAAGTAGTTTCATTTTTTCAGTTATTTTTAAATGAATTTTTTTTTATTAATAAATCGAAAAATAACAGCAATAGAAAAAGTGGATTAAACACGTACTTTTACAATTATTTTACGGTAAGTTCCACTGCCTATTCCCGGTTGATGTCCATCTTCGGGGAAGAAAATTACAAATTCAAAGGGTTCGGCTGTAATAAAACTTGTGGCTTTATCTGCAAAAAAAGTAATATCCTTTTCAGCATTGTAAGAATCAGTAATTTCAGAAAGTTTATGAGAGGCTTTCCAACCCATAATTTCCGAAGCTCCAATCGGAATTTGAATATCTATGAATTTATTATGAGTTTCCATTCGAGCTACTTCTGCAGTTTTACCTGTAATATCTACAATATTTACAACTAAATCTGATCCTTCAAGTTCAATTTTTCCTTTTTCAAGAGCCATCAAATCGTTATTCTTTAAAAAATCGAATGCTTTACCGAATCTTGGATGTAAATCCACATACTTTGATGCATTTTCAAGTGAGTCGTGTATCATATTTTTATTTATTTATTGTTTCGTAATTGTGATTTGTTTAGGTGGTTCTATCGAAATGCAGGAATATTTTTATTTTTTATAAAACCTCATCGGCAGTATAATTCAGGAAAAGCATAAGTGGATATGCACTTTTCATAATCTCAGCAATTTTTAAAACTACATCATCTGAATGCAATACGGTATTATCTATTTTGTGTTCAACCATATAATGTTTCAGTTTCAGCAATTCTGCGTCTTTAAAATCTTTAGGATAACCAGCAGGTACGGTTTTCAGTTTTTCATCATCGTAAAATTTATCGTAAAATCTCAAAAAATCTTCAGATGCTCTTATTTCGTTCAATTCTTCAATATTATCATAAACACTTCTACGTAGCGCTTTGAGAAGGTCAGGTGGCGGACACCAAATTCCTGATGCTACAAAGCATCCATCGGGATCCAGATGAAAGTAATAGCCGGCACGTTTGCTTTTTCTGCCACCACCGGCTGCAATAAATGCCCCGAAATGAGTTTTATATGGTGTTTTGTCTTTCGAAAATCTTGTATCTCTATAAATTCTGAAAATACATTCGCTTGCATCTATGTGTAGAATGTCTTTATCGAATTTACCAATTTCAATAATTAATTGCTTACAAATTTTCTCAAATTCGTTTTTTGCCGTTTCGTATTCGCTTTTATTTACAGAAAACCATTCTCTGTTATTGTTCAATTTGAGTTTCGATAAAAAATCGAGGATTAGGTTTATATTCATTTAGTCATTTAAATTGATAAATTTGAAAATTGAAAAATGTATTTAAATACATAATATGAAATTAAAATAGAAATTTCAAATAGAAATAACATTGTATCATTTCTTGTTCATACAAAAATAGAAGAAAAATTCAGATATTTAATTTTTAAATACCCTAAATTTTTTGACTTTTCCTGTTTTTAGGAAAAATGATTAATTTTGTACGAAATTCATTAACCATTTAGGGCTTTTAATCTTGTGGTTAACTTAAAAATCGAATTTTAATAAAAAAACAATATGAAAACCCGAATTAGTCAGTTAAAAGAAGCAATCAATAATTTACAGGCAATAAGTATTGATGAAGTTGAACAGTTGCGTATTAAATATCTCAGTAAGAAAGGTGAAATTTCTGCTTTATTTAACGATTTTAGAAATGTAGCAAACGAAGAAAAACGTGAAGTTGGTCAATTATTGAATGAATTAAAAAACCTGGCGCAAGATAAACTCAATCAGTTGAAAGATAGCGTTGGAAGCAATTCGGCAAGCGAACAAAAATTTGATTTGACACGTACGCCGAATCCTATAAAGATTGGAACTCGTCATCCGCTTTCATTAGTAAAGAATGAAATTGCTCAGATATTTTCACGCATAGGTTTTACCATTGCTGAAGGACCGGAAATTGAAGACGACTGGCATGTGTTTAGTGCACTGAACTTTCCACCTGAGCATCCTGCGCGCGATATGCAGGACACATTTTTTGTTGAACAGAATCCTGATATTGTTTTACGCACTCATACATCTTCGGTGCAAATTCGTATTATGGAAAATCAGAAGCCACCATTAAGGATGATTTTTCCGGGAAGAGTTTACCGCAACGAAGCGATTTCGTACAGAGCTCATTGTTTTTTTCATCAGGTTGAAGGATTGTATATTGACAAAAACGTATCTTTTGCCGATTTAAAACAAGCTTTGATGTATTTTGCAAAAGAGATGTTTGGTGCCGACACCGATATTCGCTTACGTCCTTCATTTTTCCCTTTTACTGAACCAAGCGCCGAAATGGATATTTCCTGTAACTTGTGTGGTGGTAAAGGTTGTCCATTCTGTAAACATACCGGTTGGGTTGAAATTTTAGGTTGTGGTATGGTTGACCCAAATGTATTGAAAAATTGCGGTATCGATCCTGATATTTATAGCGGTTATGCTTTTGGAATGGGTATAGAGCGTATCACCAATCTGAAATATCAGGTAAAGGATTTAAGAATGTTCTCAGAAAATGATGTAAGGTTTTTGGAACAGTTTCAGTCGGCTTATTAGAAAAAATATTAATAATTATTTATTTTATTTCTCTAAAATTTAGTTTGTTATCTGGTTTTATGTACATTTATATTACAATAAAATAATTTTAGAGTTGATTTATTGAAAAACTTTTATACATTTGCATTAACAAAACTTTATTATATTAACAGAGTATTAATTAAAAATTATCAGAGTATGAAAAAATTGATTTTTACGATTGCTTTGGCATTATGCATTTCCTCAGGTCTTTTTGCGCAAGCTGAAGGTAGCACAATCGGTCTCAGATTTGGATATCCAACTGAAGTATCTTATCAAAAAGGATTAAACAGTACTAATCGAATAGAGTTGGGTGCCGGTTTTAGAAGTTATGCTGGTTATTATACTACCTTGTCAGTTTCAGGTGTGTATCAGTGGGTAAAAGATTTATCATCTTTGGCCGATGGAATGGCATGGTATTATGGAGGTGGAGCAAGTATAGGTTTTAATTCATATTCAAGTAAAGCCTATTTCCCTGTTACCATTTTAGGTCAAATCGGTATTCAGTATGATTTCAATATTCCTTTACGACTTTCTCTTGATTGGCGTCCCGGATTCCAATTTTTAGGACATGAATACACAAATGGTTTTGTAGGCGATGGTGTGTGCTTAGGCGTAAGATATATTTTAGGAAAATAATAAAAGTTTTCGAAATAAAAAGAGGAAAGTCTGAATTGGATTTTCCTCTTTTTTTTGTGAATTTTTAATTAACTGCTTCCAATGCTTTTGCAATTGCTTTCTGTATCCCTGCCGGGTTTTTACCGCCTGCGGATGCAAAGAATGGTTGTCCGCCACCGCCGCCCTGAATTTCTTTGGCTGCTTCGCGGGCAATATTGGTGGCGTTGAGACCTGTGGCTACCAGGTCGTCGCTTAGCAATACGGTGAGCGATGGTTTGCCATCCACCACGCATCCTGCCACAAAGAATAGTTTCTCATTTTGGATGTTACGGATTTGGAAAGCCAGTGTCTTTACCTGATCGGCTGATAAATCGCCTTCAAAACGGATTGCTTTTACGCCATTTACTTCTTTGGCTTCAGCAAGCAATTTGTCGCGCAAAGCTAAAATCTGTGTATGTTGGAATGCTTCTATTTTCTTACGAAGATCGGCTGCTTCTTCCGCTAACTTTTTAATGGCCACGAGCACATCAGGCGCGTTATTGAGCACTTCTTTGGCTTCGGCCAGCGTGTCCTGCTGTTTGTCCAGCAAATCTTCCACCGCTTTTCCGGTGATGGCTTCGATACGACGGATCCCCGCCGCAATCGAGCTTTCGGCTACAATGCGTACCAGTCCAATATTGCCTGTGGAAGCCACGTGGGTTCCTCCGCAAAGTTCTACTGAAGTACCAAACTGAATCACGCGAACGGTCTCGCCGTATTTTTCGCCAAACAAAGCCATGGCACCCATAGCCTGCGCTTCTGCAATCGGTGTTTCGCGTTTTTCCTGTAACGGATAATTCTCGCGAATCTTTTTGTTGGCCAATGCTTCAACGGTGCGAATCTCTTCTTTGGTCATTTTCTGGAAATGCGAGAAGTCGAAACGCAAGGCTTCAGGACTTACAAACGAACCTTTTTGCTCCACATGTGTACCCAGTACTTCGCGCAACGCTTCGTGCAGCAGGTGCGTAGCCGAGTGGTTGCATTCCGAAGCATGACGTTTTTCCACATCAATGACAGCGGTAAACGCTTCGGTAACATCAGCCGGTATTTTTTTAGCGATGTGTACCGCCAGGTTATTTTCTTTTTTAGTATCGATAATTTCGATGGTTTCGGTGTCCGATTTCAGGAATCCGGTGTCGCCAACCTGTCCACCCATTTCAGCATAAAAAGGCGTTTTGGAAAGTACGATTTGGTAGTATTCCTGATTTTTCTGTTTCACCTTGCGGTAACGAAGAATCTCGGTATCGGCACTAGTAAAGTCATATCCAACAAACTGACTGTCACCTTCGCGAACGGTTACCCAGTCGCCGGTTTCAACAGCCGCTGCATTGCGCGCACGGTCTTTCTGAATCTGCATTTCGGCATTGAATTCGTCGATATTGGCGGTGAAATTATTCTCGCGTAAAATCAATTCAGTCAAATCCAACGGAAATCCGAAAGTATCGTAAAGCGTAAATACATCTTTACCGGCAATTAATGTCTTATTAGCTTTTTTAGCCTCGTCCATTACTTTATCGAGCAGACGGATGCCTGTTTCCAAAGTACGCAGGAACGATTCTTCCTCTTCTTTGATCACCTTTTCGATCAGTGTTTTCTGTGCCACTAACTCCGGATAAGCCTTGCCCATTACCTCGCAAAGCGTATCGATCAATTTGAACATAAAAGCATGACGCTGACCAAGGAAAGTATAACCATAACGCACTGCGCGACGCAGGATACGACGGATCACATAACCCGCTTTTGCGTTGGAAGGCAACTGCCCATCGGTAATCGAGAACGCAATGGTACGGATATGGTCGGCGATAACGCGCATGGCGATATCGGTTTTTTCGTTTTGTCCGTATTCAGCACCACACACTGTGCCGATAGCAGCAATGATAGGCGTAAATACGTCGGTATCGTAGTTTGAAAGTTTACCCTGAACAGCCATACACAAACGTTCGAAGCCCATACCTGTGTCGATTACCTTCGCAGGAAGTCCTTCAAGCGAACCGTCGGCTTTGCGATTGAACTGCATAAACACGTTGTTCCAGATTTCGATCACCTGTGGGTGACTTTCGTTTACCAGTGTCAATCCATCCACTTTTGCACGTTCGCTGTCGGGGCGGATATCAATATGAATTTCGGAGCAAGGACCGCAAGGACCGGTATCGCCCATTTCCCAGAAATTGTCTTTTTTATTTCCATTGATAATGCGTTCGGCAGGTAGAAATTGCGCCCAGATGGCGGCTGCTTCGTCGTCGCGACCCAAACCTTCGGCAGGCGAACCTTCGAAAACGGTAGCATACAAGCGATTTTTATCCAGTTTCAGCACTTCTGTCAGGTATTCCCACGCCCATTCGATGGCTTCCTTTTTGAAGTAGTCTCCAAACGACCAGTTACCCAGCATCTCGAACATGGTGTGGTGGTAAGTATCGTGTCCCACCTCTTCCAGGTCGTTGTGTTTACCGCTTACGCGCAAACATTTTTGCGAGTCGGCCACACGCGGATATTTTATCGGGTCGTTACCCAGAATAATGTTTTTGAACTGATTCATCCCTGCGTTGGTGAACATCAGGGTAGGGTCATCTTTAATGACCATCGGAGCCGATGGCACAATTTTATGGCCTTTAGAGGCAAAGAAATCGAGAAATGATTGACGAATTTCCTGTGAAGTCATTTTATATTTTACTATTTACCTCTAACCCCTAAAGGGGAGTCAAAAAAGTCCCCTTTAGGGGATTTAGGGGTCATTGGGTTAATATTACCAAATTCGGACTGCAAAAGTACTTCAAAATTATTACTTTTGCAGTAGTTGACCAATAAAAATATTTGAACTTACAATTTATTATTCATGAATTTCTGTTTTATACATGAAATTGAAATAAAAATCGTTAAATAAATCCTCAAATGATTTATTAACAACTCAATGGTTATGGCTAAAAAAATAAAATTTCATTTTAATCCTGAAACGCTCAATTACGAACCGATAATTCAAACATTTTGGCATAAACTAAAAAATATCCTGATACATACTTTTTCTGGTATTTCTCTTGGATTGATTTTTTTTATGATATTTGTTACTACCATTCAATCACCACGTGAAAAGCAATTAAATCAGGAAAAAATCAGAATGAACGCACAGTATAAACTACTTGGCAGACAATTAAATGAAGTTCAGAAAGTGCTTACAGATATGCAACAACGCGATGATAATATGTACCGAGTTGTATTACAAGCTGAACCAATACCACTTGAATTGAGGACTGCAGCAGCACGAAATACTGAATATTATCAAGAATTACTTACCAAAACAAATTCTGAAATTGTGGTAACTACTACAAAAAAGTTAGCAGAAATTCGTAAACAATTATACATTCAATCACGATCATACGATGAATTAATAAACTTTGCAAAAAACAGAGAATCGATGTTGCAGTCATTGCCTGCAATACAACCAATACTCAATAAAGACTTAAAACGAATTGGTTCCGGTTTCGGTTGGCGAATTGATCCGGTGTATCATACAACAAGATTTCATGCCGGTTTAGATTTTACTGCGCCAATTGGCACTGAAATATATGCTACAGCACAAGGCACCGTTTCTGAAACTGGTTGGAAACAAGGCTATGGTAATGCTATTCAGATAAATCATGGATTTGGATATGAAACTTTATATGCTCATTTAAGTGCTATTAAAGTTCGAACGGGTCAGAGGGTTAAGAGGGGAGATATTATTGGGCTTGTAGGAAATACCGGAAAATCAACAGGTCCTCACTTGCATTATGAAGTACATTACAGAGGACAAGCAGTAAATCCAATGAATTTCTTCTTTCTTGATTTATCACCTGATGAGTATGATAAGATGGTACAAATGAGTAATAACTCAAATCAAATGTTCGACTAATGAATTGATATTTGATTTTGACCATCGATTCGTTTTTTACTTTTTCTGTTATTTAATGCTCAGCAAAAAAAATACAGTTAAAATTGTTCCTATTGGGGATATTATGCTTGATACGGCATATACTGATAGTTTAGTTTTACCTCGTTTTAAAGCACAGAAATTATTTAAACCACTTGAAAAATATTTTTAAATACGTTGAAGTTTTGTTTTAATGATATTCATGAAATGAGTGAAATAATTCAAAATGATGAAACGGGATGGATTTTTTCTGTAAGTACTAAAGAAGAACTATTACAGGAAGTTTTAATGCCAGTAAAAGAAAACGGACAAAATGAAATATAAATTATGAATACAGAAACAATATTGCCGGATAAAGCGGGAGCTATTGGTGTATTTGATTCAGGTTATGGTGGTTTAACAATTCTTGAAAAAATCAGAGATAAGTTACCTCAGTATGATTATATCTATTTAGGAGATAATGCTAGAACTCCGTATGGAACAAGATCCTTTGAAGTAGTATATCAATATACATTACAATGCGTAAAATTTTTGTTTGATTCTGGTTGTAAACTTGTAATCATAGCTTGTAATACAGCTTCAGCTAAAGCATTACGTACAATTCAACAAATTGATTTACCAAAAATTGATCCAAAAAAACGAGTTCTTGGAATAATAAGACCAACTGTAGAAATGATTGCATCAATTACAAAAAACGGGCATATAGGATTACTGGCAACTCAGGGTACAGTTTTGTCAGATTCTTATCCGTTAGAAATAAGAAAAATTAATTCTGAATTGGTAGTTACTTCTGAAGCCTGTCCAATGTGGGTTCCATTGATAGAAAATAATGAACATAACACTCCTGGCGCTGATTATTTTATCAAAAAGAATCTGGATAATTTAATTTTAAAAGATAAAATGATTGATACAATAATACTTGGTTGTACTCATTATCCACTTATTCAGAAAAAAATTCAAGAATTTCTAACAGAAAAAATCAAAGTTGTTTCACAAGGCGAGCTTGTAGCGAACAGCCTGTCAGATTACTTAAAACGTCATCCTGAAATTGAAGAAAAATGTAGTAAAAATGCAAAAGTCAGATATTTGACAACGGAATCAGCACAGAAATTTTCAGAGTCAGCATCAATATTTTTAAATCAAGATATTATAACAGAACACGTTTCTATATTGTAATACTTTATCTTGAATTTTTATTATTTAATATGCAAACAAAAATTAAAATATTAATTGTAGGAATTGGTGGAGTGGGTGGATACTATGGTGGTTTACTTGCTCGCAAATTTTTTGATGACCCTCTTATAGAAATTATTTTTATGGCAAGAGGCGAAAATTTAAAAGTAATTAATGAACGTGGATTGACTGTGATAACAGAAAATGAGACTTTTACTGTAAAACCAGCGCTTGCTTCCGATAATCCCGAAGAAATTGGCAAGGTTGACTTTATTTTATTATGTACTAAAAGTTATCATTTAGAAACAACTATTGAACAAATTAAACCTTGCTTGAAGAAAGAAACTATAGTATTACCTTTACTTAACGGAGTAGATATAACAAAACGTATCAGATTAATATTACCCGAAACAATAACTTGGTACGGATGTGTTTATATAGTTAGCAGATTGAATTGTCCGGGTGAGGTGGAAAGTTCAGGTGGAGTACACGATTTGTTTTTTGGTGTTGAAAATAATTATGATGATTTTGAACAGCAAAAACAATTTCTTGATATATTGTTAAGTGCAGGAATTAAAGCTACTTGTAGTATGGATATTTTATCGATAATCTGGAGGAAATTTATTTTTATTTCAACTACAGCATCGCTAACTACTTATTTTAACGTTGGTTTTCCTGATTTGCTGACAAATGATGAACGAAAAAATCTTACGGTGAAATTTCTTTCTGAAATCTCAATACTAGCAGAAGCTGTTGGCGTTAAGTTCGATAACGATATAATTGAAACAACTCTTAAACATATTGAACGATTACCATTTGGTACTACATCGTCAATGCATTCTGATTTTCTTAAAGGAACCAGAACAGAACTCGAATC
The DNA here is from genome assembly GCA_964405245.1 of uncultured Paludibacter sp. Taxonomy (GTDB): domain Bacteria; phylum Bacteroidota; class Bacteroidia; order Bacteroidales; family Paludibacteraceae; genus Paludibacter. The sequence goes on along the minus strand of CAYONE010000004.1, from coordinate 26,188 downwards.
ACTTACCGGAATTGTTCCGAAAATCGGCGAATCGCTAAATGTAAATACCCCAATGTATAAAATGGTATATGAAAATTTAAAACTCAGATAGACCACAATTAGTACTTTAAAAAAACAAAAAAACTGCTTAGAAAATTTTCTAAGCAGTTTTTTTATGATATATTTTTTGAATCTTATTTGTTAAAGAAGAAGTTACAACGACGATTCAACCGATAAGCTGTTTTTGGTTCGAATACTTTACCTTTACCATTAGCAATAATGCGGTTAGAATCGATGCCGTATTCTTTCATTAATTTTGCTTTAGTTACATCGGCTCTACGTTGACTTAGTTTCTGGTTGTAAGGTATGCTACCAATGAAGTCAGCATAACCTCTTATTTCTACTGTAAGACTTGGATCAGCCTGCATTTTTTCACCAACATATTTGATAGCTCTTAAAGCTTCAGCATCAAGATCTACTTTGTCGAAATCGAAATAAACTGAAGCTACACCATGAACATCCCCATTAGTAACTGTCACACCCCAAAAATCAACCGGATTACCTTTTGGAGTATTTGGTTCTCTATCGCGGCTATTTGGAACACCATCGCCATCATCGTCTTTACCGTCAAGTAGCTGATCAGGGGTAACTACTGTGTTAGGAGCTTGTTCCGAAACATGTAATTTGCCAGGAACTGTACGACCATAGAAATCAACTTCGTTTAGTTTTGGAGTATTTGGTTCAAGATCGCGGTGATTAGGTACGCCATCACCATCATCGTCAGGACCATCAGCAAGCGTTTTTTCAAGTTTTTCTACGCGTGGTTTCAGATTTTCAACTTTTCCATCAACATCATTAACTTTGTTTTTCAAACCGTTTACGTCAGCCTGAAGTTTTTTCAAATCTTCATTTTCAGTAAATTCTTTCATACTGATATTACGAAGATGATCTTTATTAGCAGCATTGATTTTATAACGGGCATAAATTGTAAGTACTTCAGCCATGTCGTTTGTTACTCCTCTCCAGGGTTTTCTTACTACATTAACGCCATTCACAGTTTTAAGTGAAGTTCCACTTGCATCTTGTACAAATTTGAAACCTTCTAAATCATCCTGATTATAAAATCTAAACTGAAGTTTACCTCCTAAAGCAAGACTATTGTTGATATTATATTCAGCTGACAAAGTAATGGGTATAGTAACACCTCTGAAAATGTTATGGTTAATGCTAGCTCCATTTTCATCATAAAGTAAACTAACTTCTTTAATGATATCTGCTTCTTTCGTTGCATAGGCAGGTAATGCTGCATCAGTTAATTCCAACGATTTGAATTTATAAAAAGTTGGTCCGACACCTATAGAAGAATTGACATGCCATTTAGTTTTTAGTTCCGGAAATATTAGTTTCATTAAATTTACAGTAGCATTCAAATCAATGTTATTTGTGTTTGTTTGAAATGTAAATCCACCATATCCCCATTTGCCATCGGTAAAGCTACCTTTATATGGTAAAAAATAATAGTCTAAAGATATTCCCCAAACAGGTGTGAAAGCGTACTCTACTTCTATACCACCAGACCAATTGGTAATACCCTGAGCATCGGGAAGCGCATTGAAAACACTTTGAGATACATCTCCATCGTATCTATTTATTCCTAAACCGCCACTAACAGACCAATGTGAATAGTCTTTTTGTTGAGCAATTAATAGTAAAGGTAAAACACACAAAAGCGAGATTAATGTTCGTTTCATAATTTTTTGTATTAGTTAGTTTGTTTTATAAATTATTCGTTTTAGATTTATCAGGCAAAAATAGAATTATATTTTTTAAATAAAAAATTTTTTGTAATATTTTTTTGCTTTTAGGACCGGAATTTCTCAAATAAATAATTATTTAATTGATTTTACCTATAAATCATAATATCGAATTAATAACAAATTAAAACTATAAAATGTTTTTTGTATAGAATAAAAAATCAATAAAAAATTATTTTACACATTTTTTGATTTTTCGGATAGCAATTCTTCAAGTTTTATAAGTTCATCTCTTAATCTTGCTGCTTCAATAAACTCAAGTTTTTTTGCTGCTTCAAGCATTAATTTTTTTGTATGTGAAACAGCTTTTTCAAGTGCAGGAATTGACATGTATTTTACAACTGGATCTGCAGCAATGCTTTCATTTTTATCTAATTCATTGTAAATAAACGGATCAGATTTAGTTAGCGAGCTTCTTTGTCCTTTAACAATAGCCTGTGGAGTAATTCCATGTTTTTCGTTATATGCAAGCTGTTTTTCACGACGTCTGATAGTTTCATCAATGGTTTTCTTCATGCTATCTGTAATCTTATCAGCATACATTATTACTTTTCCATTCAGGTTGCGTGCAGCACGACCTGCCGTTTGGGTAAGTGAACGATGTGAACGGAGGAAACCTTCTTTGTCTGCATCGAGAATTGCTACCAGCGAAACTTCAGGTAAATCAAGTCCTTCGCGTAACAAATTTACTCCCACCAAAACATCAAAAATCCCATTACGTAGGTTTTCCATAATTTCAACTCTTGCCAAAGTATCAACATCGGAATGTATGTAGTTGCATTTAACACCCGATTTGGTGAGATAATCAGCAAGTTCTTCTGCCATACGCTTGGTTAAAGTTGTGATTAAAACACGTTCGTTTTTTTCAACTCTCAATGTAATTTCTTCAAGTAAATCATCAATTTGATTTAAACTTGGTCTGATTTCAATTTCAGGGTCGAGTAAACCTGTTGGTCTGATTAATTGATCAACAATAATACCTTCGCAGCGAGCCAGTTCATAATCGGCTGGTGTGGCGCTTACATAAATTGTTTGCGGAGTCATTCCTTCAAATTCACTGAATTGAAGTGGACGGTTATCGCGTGCGGCAGGTAGTCGGAAACCATATTCAATAAGATTTTGTTTGCGCGCCGCATCACCGCCGTACATAGCTCTTATTTGCGGAATTGTAACATGACTTTCATCAATAACCATAAGGTAATCATCCGGAAAATAATCGAGTAAACAAAATGGACGCGTACCCGGTGCTCGGCCATCGAAATAACGCGAATAGTTTTCGATTCCAGAACAATAGCCAAGTTCTTTAATCATTTCAAGATCGTAACTCACACGTTCGTAAATTCGTTTAGCTTCAAATAACTTTCCGGATTGTTTAAAAGTTTCCGCTTGAAGGTCGCGGTCTCTTTCAATTTGACCAATTGCCGACATAATGCGCTCTTTTGTGGTTACAAAAATACTTGCAGGATAAATTTTAATATTTTCAAAACTTGCAATCTCATTATGATTTAGCGGATCAAGCGTTAGAATTTCATCAATTTTATCGCCCCAGAAGACAACTCGTAAAATATAATCGGCATAAGCCGGAAAAATATCAACAGTATCGCCTTTTACTCTGAAATTTCCTCTGTTTAATTCAAGTTCATTACGTGTGTAAAGAATTTCAACCAACTTTCTTAAAAAGTCGTTCCGAACTAAATAATCGCCACATTTTATTTCGGTTACATTACTACTAAAATCTTCAGGATTTCCTATTCCGTATAAACATGAAACTGATGAAACGACAATAACATCTCTCCGACCGGAAAGAAGCGATGAAGATGCTGATAAACGCAATTTCTCAATTTCCTGATTTATTGATAAATCTTTTTCAATATAAGTGTCGCTAACAGGTAGATATGCTTCGGGTTGATAATAATCATAATAGGATACAAAATATTCTACTGCATTTTCAGGGAAGAATGATTTAAATTCACTGTATAATTGTGCCGCCAATGTTTTGTTGTGGCTTAAAACTAATGTTGGTCGATTCACTTTTTGTATAACATTAGCGATGGTAAAAGTTTTTCCGGAGCCTGTAACACCAAGCAGAGTTTGAAATGGTATGCCAGCATTCAAACCTTCCACCAACTGATTTATTGCCTCGGGTTGGTCCCCAGTGGGCAAATAGGGTGATATTAGTTTGAAAGGCATAATTTTTTGATGAATTTTTTCAAAAAAATAATGACATAGTATTAAATTTTTAACACCATGTTACATGATTTTTTTTACTGAATTAAGAGATGACAAATTTTAGTCGAGAGGCATTACCAGCATCAAAATAATATAAACTATTATACCCGGAAACCCTACAGAAAGAACAGAGAGTAATACATAAGCTATTCTGACAATAGTCGGATCCAAATTTAAATATTCTGCTATGCCTCCACAAACTCCGGCAATCATTTGATTGCTGCGTGAGCGGCGTAATTTCTTTTCCATAATGAGATATTTTTTGCAAATTAACAAAAAATATCTCATAGTTTGATGAATATCATTCAAGATTTTGTTTACCTGTATATTTTTTCAGGAAATGAGAAAAAATTTTTATTCAAAGTGCATTTAAAGGTCTGTTTTATGCTCTTCCGGATTGAATGATGTAATTTTTAAGCTCCTGATTAAATTCTTTATTTTCAATTAAATCTTCCATATTTAAATGCATACGGTAGCGCCAACTGAATTTCGAATTTGAAGGAACATTAATTCTCTCTTCGTGAGGATTTTCCCTTCTGATTGAATCAGAAATACTTAGTAAATCCTGTAGTTGGAAAATTGCCCACATAGCCGGAGAGTATAAATGTTGTAATAAAATATCACGACAAATCCAGCTTTCACAAAAATATGGAGCTTCCCCATTATGTCCTAACTGATTGTTGTAAAATCTTTGTGTAACAGCTCTGTCTTCTTCCCACCAACCTCGTATAGTGCTCATATCGTGTGTTGAAGGAGTTACAACTGAAAGATATGGAGCATGATCAGGATGAGCAAATTCAATTTTATCGGATTTAGGTGCACGCTGAACTTCAAGGCTTAAAATGCCCAATTCTTTCATCACTGTAGTTACACAGTTTGTCATCATACCCAAATCTTCACCACAAATTAACATATTTGTAGATTGTTTGAGTACAGGTAATTTTTCCATACCTGAACGATACCAGAATGCATCCTGACGACGATAAAAATAATCAACACAAATTTCACGCAGTTTATTACGAGTATTTTCATCAAATTCACGAAAAGTACTTAAATTTTCCATGCCAAACCTCGGGTAAAACAAGGTTTGATTACTTCCTTCAACTTCAAAAAATAATACGTTTGAAATTAAATCGAATAAACCATTTCTGATTCTTTCCGAAATCTTTCCATCAGCATATAGTTTATCTACATGAACCTGACTAAGATACGGACTTTTAAGCTGCAAAATCCAACCATCAACTATTTGCAAACAATTTGCTTTTACCCACAAAGATTCTTCGCCAAATAAGTCCCAAAGTATTGAATCGTTAATATAAGGTTTACAAAATCTGTTATAATCGAACCATATACCTTTTTGAGCAAATTCATCAATATGTACAGGTATCGAAGGATTAAGGTTACCCATTATTCCTTCAATCTGATTGAGTGGTATTTCCCAAATTCTGAAAAAACCCAGAATATGATCAATTCTGAAGGTATCAAAATATTCTGCCATTTGATTTAACCGGTTTTTCCACCATTCAAACCGGGTTTGTTTTATCATTTCCCAGTTATAAGTTGGTAGTTCCCAGTTTTGACCCTTTACTGCAAACATATCGGGTGGTGCGCCTGCTTGTTTGTGCATATTAAAAAGTTGCGGTGAAACCCAGGTATCAACACTATTTCTGTTTACTCCAATAGGAATATCGCCTTTGAGAATTACGCCATTTTCATGAGCATAATTAGCAGCATCGGAAAGTTGGCAATGTAAATGAAATTGTATAAAATAATTTACAGCTACTTCATCGAAATAATCGCTTTTTTCTGAAGTTAATGCATTAATTTTCTCGTTATCAAATCTTGAAAATTCATCCCATTGCCTGTAATCGGAAGTATTGAATTTATCGCGGAGTACACAATATGCAGCATAAGGAACGAGCCAATATTTGTTTTTATCAAAGAAATTCTTAAAATTCTTATCCTTCAGAAATTTTACTTTTTTTAGTTGATAAAGCGCCTTTGCATATTTATATTTAAAATTTATAACATCAAGAAATGATATTATTTCCAATGCATTCAACGTTGGTTGAAGTTCATTATATTCTATCTGCAAAGCATGGTTAGCTGGTAATTTTCCGACTGCTGGTAAATTTAAAAATAGTGGATTTAACGCAAAAGCTGATATTGCAGCATAAGGAAGTACATCAGAGTCTGTATGTGTGCCGGTGGTGTCGTTAAGTGGTAAAACCTGTATCAACTTTAAACCTGTAATTTTTGCCCAATCAATAAAGAGTTTTAAATCAGCAAAATCGCCAACTCCGAAACTATTTCTTGTACGTATGCTGAAAACTGGTAACCCTACACCTGCGCCTTTCCACCATTCAGAAGTTAAACGGATAAAGCCATCATTTTTTATGATTTTCGTTCTTTTTCCGTTCAGTATTTGTACAGTTCGGTCATATCCTTGTTCAAAATAGCTGAAACTTGAATTTTGATTATTGTAAATGCCATATTTATAGTTAATATCTTTTTTGTAACTTTTACTTGTATTTAATGAATATGTCCAGAAATTATCGCTGCCTAACTGCATTAGCGCCGGTTTTGCCGTTGACCAATTCCCAAATTCAGTACAATCGCCAATAATGCACAAACTCTCATGCTTTTTTAATAACGGCGCTTTTACTTTGAAAATATGAGTTGAGTTTTCTTTAATAGAAATATCAGTAGTTTTATGTTCATCTTTTAACAAAACATTTTGGAAAGGAGAAGTGATAAAAACGTTTTCAATAGCAGAAGCAGCATTCCAACTATCAATACAAAACAAATAATCTGCCGAAGAAAATTGTGAGCCGATTTTTCTGAAATCACCCCATTCTTCGTGGTAATCATTTGATTGCTCGTTAAATATAAAATATTTATATTCTATGTTTTCAATTGCCAATTTATCAATATCTGCTACACCTTCCCAATGTCCGTTATCAATATATACAAGTCGTAGTGCTTTTTTATAATCGCCATTGCCAAACTCCGGCAGATTTCCGGTTACATATAATTGCTGACCCCATTGGGTTTTATATGAAATTCTGAAGTGAATCTTCATAAATATTTGATATTTAATGGTATGTATTTCTTCCAAATAAAATTAATTCAAAATTAAAACATAATCTATCATTACTGATTTTGATATGTTGAAAATTTGCGAAAATCAATATCAAACGTTTGCGGAAAATTTATTACTAACTTATTAAATCTTTAATCTGAAAAATTTGCGGATTAGGCATATTTCGATAAATTTGCAAGTTCATAATTCTTAATCATATATTTAAAAAATAACTAAATTGCAATTTTATGAAAACTCTTCCAAAATTTTTATTGGTTTTATATGTACTTATGTTTTTTTGCACTGTAAGTTACAGCCAGTTTAATGTGCTTAACAAAGTAAAAAATATTGTTACCGATAAAGTTTCCAATCAGGTTGACAAGGTTATTAACCGTCAGGTAGATTCTATTGAGAAAAAAGTAGTAGATAAACAGGTTAATAAAGTAAATGAGTCCTTAGATAAAAAAAGAAATGAAATTTTAAACACCGGTGAACAAAAATCAGAATCAAAAGTTATATCAACAGGCAGTCCGGTGTCGGTAGCTAATTCGAAAGGAAAAGGGAAATATGCTTTAAAATCGGCAATAGTTGAATACAAAACTATTACCATGGGCATTGAAGGTAAACAAATATTGTATTTTGACAATTACGGTGAGAAAGAAGCCTATGAGACAGAAATGTCTGTTTTTGGTTTTACTTCCCGAACAATTACAATATATGGAGATGATTGTAGTTATACTATTGATTTAGTTAAGAAAACAGCAACAAAATCATCATCAAAAGACAATCCTTACAATATCGATTTCGAAAGACTTGCTCAGGAAGCAGAAAAAGAATGGAAAATTCAAAAGGAAGGAAGCGAAACTTTATTAGGAAGGGAATGTATTAAATATTCAATTACAAATATCAGAAATTCATCAATGAATGGTTTCTTCTGGGTTTGGAAAGGCATTCCATTTAAAACTGAAATGAATATGATTGGTACAAAAATGGTTTTGGAAGCCCAAAAAATCGATGAGAACGTTTCAATTCCTGCTGATAAATTTATAATTCCTGCTGATGTTGAGATTTTAGAATCGGAATGATTTTATCTTAAAATAAATGTTTTTATAATTAATAAAATTCGTTTGAATTATTAAATAACAAATTTGTATTACCGTTTATGAATATACGAAAGTCCTTAGTTTTAGCTATTATGTTTTTTTCTATACAATTATTTTCGCAGGAGGCAGAAAAAGAGAAAAGCATATTGGAAAACATGAAATTTGGTATAAAAGCGGGTTACGATATGAATCCGCTTGTTACAGATATTTCATTGATAAAAGATCAGATAAGAATAAATGGTGTTCAAATAGGTTTTTTTGCAAAATATGGCAATATTTTGTATGCTCAACCGGAATTTTATTATACCGAATATAGTCCGATTATTGATAATATTCATCAAAATTATAAAATAAAAGGTTTTATTTTGCCTATAATGTTTGGAGTTAAGTTATTAGATATTGAGATTTTAAGTCTAAGAATGATGACAGGTCCTTCGTTTGCATACGACTTGAAAGGGCAAGCACCAATTGAAAATAATTCACGATTTCGTTTTTTGTGGCAACTTGGCGCTGGTTTCGATATTTTTGATTTTATTACATTTGATTTAAGATATTCACTATTAAAAGGCGTAAATATATCCAATCAGATTTCAGATTTTAATTCAGAAACAAATATTCTGAATTTAACTTTAGGTCTGAAGTATTAATTAGTTACGTGCCTACAATAAAAATTCTTTTGTAAATATTTTAATAGCACGTTTTATAGTCTGATAATATTCTGTACTTTTGCAAAAAAATTCTGTAACAAAAACTAACAGATTTTTCATGTCAGTCAGAAATGCACCTTTCAAAATATTTTCAGGGACAAACAGCCGTTATGTTGCCGAGAAAATAGCCGAAAATCTCAATTGTAATTTAGGAAATATGCGTATTGAACATTTCTCTGACGGAGAATTTTCAGTATCGTACGAAGAATCCATTCGTGGTTTGTACGTTTATTTAGTGCAATCCACATTCCCGAGTTCCGAAAACTTAATGGAATTGCTGCTTATGATTGATGCTGCCAAGCGAGCATCGGCATATAAAATAATAGCTGTAATTCCATATTTTGGTTGGGCGCGACAGGACAGAAAAGATAAGCCAAGAGTATCCATAGGAGCCAAATTGATTGCCGATATGCTAAGTGTAGCCGGAGTTGACAGGGTTATAACAATGGATCTTCATGCCGACCAAATTCAGGGTTTTTTTAATATTCCGGTTGATCATTTGTATGCATCAACCATTTTTGTACCTTATATTCGCTCATTGAATATTGAAAATATCGCTATTGCTTCGCCTGATGTAGGTGGTTCAAAACGTGCTGGTTCTTATGCAAAGCATCTCGATGCTCCGATGGTGCTTGGTTATAAAACCCGCGAAAAAGCGAATGTGGTTGGCGAAATGAAAATTATCGGTAAGGTAAAGGGCAAAAATGTAATTATTGTGGATGACATGGTTGATACAGCCGGAACACTTTGCAAAGCTGCTAATTTAATAATGGAAGAAGGAGCTTTAAGTGTTAGAGCAATTGTAACTCATGGTGTAATGTCAGGTAAAGCAATAGAAAATGTAATGAATTCGGCATTAGAGCAAATAGTTTTTACTGATTCAATACCTTTTGATTGCAGCCGGTGCAGTAAGGTAAAAATTCTTACCATTTCAAATCTTTTTGCCGAAACTATTTCTCGGGTACAAACAAATCGTTCAATAAGTGAACAGTATTTAATGTAGGCAATGAAGAATTTAATAATATAAAAAAAATCCCATCAAGTGAATTCATGATGGGATTTTTTTTACTGAAATTGATTAGTTGTAAACTTTAAAATTCTTAATTTCCCACGTGGCTGCCGATGCTGTAGTGGAAATATATTTAAAAGCCAATTTAACTTTTTTACCGGCATAAGCATCTAAAGAAATTTCGCCCGAATTTACGAATGTCCAGTTGTTACCCGCAGGATAAGTAGGAATAATTAATTGTGTCCATGTAGTTCCGTTATCTATAGTAATCCATAAGGTTTGCTCCGTTTTCAAATTAGCAACAAGCCCTTTATTTATTGTATGATCGAAACTTAAAGCAGCGCCTGTTTGCGCAGACAAATCTATTTCGGGAGAAATTAACCAATCTTCGTTAGGGTTATTTGTTGAGCTGGCAAAACCCGTCATTGTTGCGCCATAGCCACTTGAGTAATACCATGTTTGCGCTCCATTTAAATTATTTGATGTAAATCCACCTAAAGTTGGTCCGCTAAAAGGTTCGGAAAACAGTGTTACCACTGAAGAAGTTCCTCTTGTTCCATCAGCAAGTATGAATTCAGTGGGATTTAAAAGTCCTGCAATACCCTGAAAACTACTCAGTGTTCCGTAAATTTTAATTTTTTGTTTGAAAAGATTTTTATTTGTTGTAAGGTTTAGTGTTTTGCGAGCTCCACCTCTTGGTAATTGTACCGCCAAACTTTTGCTCGTGAAAACTCCGGTTTCTGTATCAGATAAAATAATATTTGAAATTTGTGAACATGTATCTGAGTTGAAAAAATAAGCATATTGTTGTTTGAATGGCCAGGAATAACCTACAACATATCCTTCAACCCAACCAGTACCACCATTTTGCGATGTTATTGCTTCGTTAACAGTGTATGGCATAAGATCGGTTCCGTTGGCTTCGCCACTATAAACCTGGAAGTTTTTAATTTCCCACGAACCGGCTTTTGTCGATGTTGAAATGTATTTGAAAGCAATTCTTACTTTTTGTCCACACCATTGAGTTAAGCTTATTTTTTTTGAATTTGAAAAAGTCCAGGATCCGGGATCAACAAAGGGAGAAGTTACAATTTTTGTCCAAGTTGCAGTTGAAGGTAATCCTTCGGTATAATTTGTCGAAATCCATACTGTAGCTTCAGTTGGCAGATTGGCAAAATATCTTGTTACATGATCGAAAGAGAAATTCGCTGAGGTTTTATCCGTCAAATCAATATCAGGAGAAATCAACCAGTCCTCATTGGCTTTATTTGCAGAACTTACAAAACCGGTCATATAAGCATATCCGGAAGTTACATACCAAACTTCATCGCCACTAACCGATACTTGCGAAAATTTACCTAAGTTCGAAGCAAATGGTTCAAGGTAAATAAGTTCAGCATTAACTGTAGCCTCACCTTTTTGCACGAGAATATTTTTTACTTCCCAAGTGCCGGCTTTAGTAGCAGTTGAAATGTATTTGAATGCTATGTGAACCTTTTTTCCTGCATACTCAGTCAAACTTATTTCACCCGAACTTGAAAAATTCCAGTTTCCGGGATCTGAAAAAACACCGGTTTTCAATTGTATCCATGTAGCATCACCAGGTTTATTACCTTGAGTGTAATTGTCCGAAATCCAAATAGTAGCTTCTTTAGTTACATCCGCAAAGTAGCGCGCTACATGATCGAAAGTGAGTTTAGCTTCAGTTACTTTTGTCATATCTATTTCTGGTGATATTAACCAATCGATATTTGCGTTGTTTACTGAATTAACATAACCTGTAATAATTGCATAGCCAGAAGAATAATACGACCAGATTTGCTCACCTGAGTCGCTGTATTGTGTAAATCCTCCTAAACCAAATTCAAATGTTTCGGATAGAAGAATGTTGCCGCCGTTTTCAGGATCAATTTTGAATGCCGATTCATCAAGATTAGAACACGATGCTACAATCAAAGCAGCTATCAGCATTTTTCCTGTTTTAAATATATTTTTTTTCATTTTTGCACTTAATTTTTGTATGAAAATTTTCTGAATAATTATTTTGCAATTTCGTTATGAAATTTTTCGAAGCCTTTACCTAAATCTTTCAGTGAACGTATTGTGAGTTGATGGTAAATTTCAGTTGTTACTGAAGTAGGTTTTACAGTAGGTTTTTTATCGTTGTACCATCCCACAATGGCTGTTATATTGCCTCTGTTTTCTGATGAAGGTAATTTGGTTGTTGCAAATTTTGAAAATTCACTTGTTGATACAAATATTGAGCCTGTACCATCCTGAATTTCTCTTGATTGAGGAAAGCCTACTCCATTTGTTGAAGGCGCAAAAATCAATTCTTCTTCTTTAATTGATTTTGGTAAATTAAAGTCAGCGCCTTTACCAGTAAAATAGGCATCTTTTATACAAACCAGTTTATTAATAACTGCTTCGCCTGCTGAGCGTATTTGAGCAATTGTCATTGTATCAGGAACAGCCAGTTTGGGATCAGGCATTCCAAAAGCGTGAATTGCTTTAGTTGCAATTACAAGTGGAATTCTGCCAGGTTCTTTACGATAAATTTTGGTTTTTACAGTATCATTTTTTTGAGTTGAAGAATTAAAAGTAATCGTTGTTTTTTCTACAACTCTTTCTTTATTGTAATATAAAGTGCCGATTTGTGGCGATTGAGCATAATTACCTACATAAAGGTTATTACATTTCACCCAAACTCTTTGTCCGAGTGGGTAAAGCGCTGATAAACCGGCTGCATCAATCGAAATTTTTATAGCTCTGCCACCCGGTTCCTGTATCGTAATATATTTATAAATATTACCATCGATATCGGAACTTGTTACCACACCTTTGATAATTACATCGCTATTTAACTTAATAATATCAGCTGTAAAAAGACCTCCGTTAACTCCGCCCCGGGTTAAATCGGTATATGTGTCAGTATCAGTGCGGAATTCTGTTATCAAATCCTGAATTTGATAATTTGCCACTAATGAATCGCCCATTAGTCTGTTAACGGGAATGGCATCGAATTCGGTTTGCTGGCACGAAATTAATAATGCGAATACCGGTAGAAATATGCTAATTTTTTTGAATGTTCTCATATATAATTTTGAAATAAATAGGTTTGACAGTTAAAATTTATAACCAATATTCAGGAATACATTGAAACCCCATGCATAATAGTATTTGTTTGGAAATTTATTAAGCGCATTCGGGTCAATTACTTTATCAGTTAATGGTAAACGAGCCTGTTGAAAACCTCCTGTAATCATTTTGGTGTTATTCAATATATTACTTGCACTTAAATTGAAGTTTAATGATCGTCTGTTTTTCAAATAAATTAATTTACCCAGCGATGCATCTAGCAAAAATCCTCCTTTCAGTTTTTCCTGTGTTCCAAGAGCTTGCTTCATTTCATCGGTTACATACATCGACATGCTTTTTTTAGAGAAGCGATTTGGTGCAAAATCAAGATAATTATTGTCGAAATAATTAAGTGTAATATCGGCAAACCACATTTTTGGGTGAAAATAATCGAGGGTTATATTTGCTGCCAATTGAGGACCAGCTGCAATTTTCATGTTTCGGGTATAAATTGTATCCATCGAATCCTGAAATTTTCCGTTTTCGTAACTCTTAATACCTATTGAATTACTTGAAAAACGATAATCGGAATATGTTCCGGCAGCTGAAAGTGTAACACTTGAATTTAATTTCCATTCTACGCCTGCTTCAATTCCTGAATATTGTTTGTTAAGTCCGGTAAGTAAGAAGTTAACAAATGTCTGGTTTTCATCATCATAATATCCATACAAATCGCCACCATTGTTTATTTGAGTATAAAAGGCTGTAATTCTTCCTCTGAAATTTCTGAAATTAAATGAGTAATTAATATCTTCTGAAATGATTTGCTGGTTTTCGAGGGGAACTGCTGTATCTTTAATTCTTACAGAAACATAAGCATTATCAACCTGTGGTGCTCTCGATTCAATAAGTGAGTTAATATATAAACGGTTACGTCCATCAATTTTGTAAGTAATCCCACCTTTTATCGAAGGATTTGTTGTGTACCAAACTTTGCCTTTCCCAAACGACTGTGCGCCTACTGCTTCAGCACGACCGTTAAGCATGTGCCCAAGGCGGAAAAATTCAGAGTAAGTAAGTTTTGCAGCATAGTAAATATCAAACTGAGGCAAATTCCATTCGTTTTTTATATATGCGCTAATGTGTTTAATGTTAATGTCGTAATTATAACCGAATAAATCACCTTTGTGAATATTGCGGTTCGGATTGTTCAAATCATTCTGTATTATATCAGGATTTGAAGGAAAATCGCGTTCGGCAAACTGGTCAATATCTATCCATTGGTTACCGCCAAGTAAATCGTCCATTGTTTTAAAGTGCATAGCTTTCGAAACTTTTGCCTCAATTCCGGCTGAAAGTTTAAGACTTTTATTAATCTGGTTGGTATATTGCGAATTCAGTGCAAGCTCTGCTAAATTATTATGGCGTCGTTCAACAGCATATTTTGCAATACCATTGGGATCGCGTTCATTATTTCTTGCATTACTTCTGTAAAGTTCTTCCCAATTTATTTGCGATACTTTTGAGTCGGTTTTCCACATTTCAGCTATATTATTTGCTAAATCTTCATCAGTTTGAAAAGAAGGCAGATAACGATAATAATCGGGACGCGGATCGGGTGAATTGTAAAAAGTAAGCGCAGAGTTGCTGTAAAGACTGTAATGATACGCTATACCGGTGCGAAGTCTTTGTTTTTCGTCAATTTTAAAATCATGTGAAAAAATTACAGTCGGGTCAAAACTTTTTACAATTCTTGAGTTGCGAACTTTTCCTTCCTGATATCCCCAGTAGGAGTTGTAATATATTGAACCAGCAAGATCGTAAACTTCCTGAGTTACAGCACTCGATTGTGCTCTTTTTGTTGGCGCTCCAAAAGTAACCAATGAAAAACTATGCTGAGGATTCAAAACTTTTTCAGCTGAGAAAAAATACCCCGCTGAATTGTAAAAAGTACCATCTACAATTCCTTTGTCGGCCCAACGAACTACACCCGAAGCAGCAAATGCCCAACCATTTTGCATTAATCCTGTGGCATAAGTAGCTTGAGCACGTAATTTGTATGCTCGATTGGTGTAAGCAACACTGGCTTTTGTGCCTGCTGCGTAGTTTGTAGCGCGAGTGTTGATATTTGTAGTTGAGCCAATGTTTCCATAGCTGAATGTGTTAGCACCAAGTCCGTTTACTTCTTCGCGATTTCGCATTGCATCGTTAAGTCCTCCAAGTCCGGAATAATTAAATACACCTCTCTCAAGCGAGTTAAAGTGTACACCATTAATATATGTGGTTTCATAAGTATTATCGTACCCACGCATCTGAAAACGCATTGGACTGAACGAAAAACTTGTTTGTGAGGTGTAAACATCTTTTGAATTCAAAGCTCCCGAAATGTTTTGAATCCGGCTGTCATCATCAATAAGTTGACTTTCGCTTAACTGTAAAACAACATCTTGTTTTATATCGGTCTGCAAATCGGGTTTCATTATTAATGTACCCACATCGTTTGTATTATCAGGTTTTATGCTGATAAGTTTTATCTGAGTAATATAACCGTTGCGTGTGATACTTAATTCCTCATTCCCGGATTCGATATAAGAAAAACTGAACTCACCTTCAGCATTGGTCTGTGTTGAGATGTTTTGATTCATCAATGTTACTCTCACGCCGGGTAAAGGTTTATTAGTGTCGGAGGTTATTACAGTTCCTTTAAGAACCGTTTGCGACCATACTCCTATTATGCTAAAAAAAAGCATAATGAATAAAAAAGAGAATTTCCTCATAAATATTCTGCTTAAATTTTTTTAATAAATAATTGACTTTTAAAATTAGTTTTTCTATTTTTCTTAAGGGAAAAAACAACGCAAGTTACCATTTTTTTTTCATATTAAATGGATTTTTATAGATAATTGTTCAATCAGGAGTTTTTCTGATTAAAATGTCTGAATACATAATTCATTATAGTTTGGTTTTCAGTTTTTTAATATCATTGCCCGATATTTGTATTTATATTATTATTTTTTCATTTTTTTGTTTCACATTTTTTTAGCACTTTTGTTGTTCCAAATATGTTATGTCAATTTTTTTCAAATCAGAATTTTATGAAAAATCGTACGAATATTTTTTTTACTTTATTTCTTACAGTACTTTTAATAACTTCTTGTAAATCAGGAAAACATCTCGATAATGCAACTAAACTACCTCTAAACGTAAAAATAAGTTTAAGTTGTGTAGCTTTTTATAATCTCGAAAATCTGTTCGATACCATTAATCAGGAGAATAACGATGAAGAATTTCTTCCTAATGGAGCCATGAAATGGAATACGCTGAAATATACATCGAAGCTGAAAAATATGTCTTATGCCATATCTCAACTTGGTTTGGATTTTTCGCCTGTTGGCGCAGCGATAATCGGAGTTTCCGAAATTGAAAATCGTGGAGTTCTCGAAGATTTGGTAAAAGAGCCTTCAATTGCATCCCGAGGATACGAAATTGTGCATTACAATAGTCCAGACCGTCGTGGTGTAGATGTAGGATTGTTGTATAATCCGCGCCAGTTTATTGTTACCAACAGTAAATCGTATCGGCTACGAACACAAGATCCGAATTTTCTAACACGCGATCAGTTAATGGTTAGCGGATATTTACAAAACGAAAAAATTCATGTTATTGTAAATCACTGGCCATCTCGTTCAGGTGGCGAAGATATTTCTCGTCCTAAACGAAACGCGGCTGCTCAATTAACCCGCTCAATTGTTGATTCTCTTTTTAATATTGATAAAAACGCTAAAATTATTGTTTTAGGTGATTTGAATGATGATCCGTTTAACGAAAGTTGCGCAGTTTATCTTCGTGCGAAAAAAACTGTGGAAGAATTGAATGATACTGACCTCTTTAATGTTTTTTGGCGAACTCTCGACAAAGGTATTGGTTCACTTGCTTATAACGATCAGTGGAATCTTTTCGATCAAATAATTATTTCGCCGAAACTTGCAAGTGGCAATCGTAAGGAATTGACATACTGGAAATCCGAAGTTTTTAATCGTCCATTTCTTACAAATCAGGAAGGACGCTATAAAGGTTCGCCTAAACGTACACATTCTGCTGGAGTTTGGCTCAATGGTTACAGCGACCACTATCCGACATTAATTTATTTGGTGAAGAATGCTGAATAGTTACGAGTTACAAGTTACAAGTTACAAGTTACGAGTAAACCGTTGTAGAGACAAGGCATACTTTGTTACCATAAAAAATCAATCATAAAAAATCAAAAACGAAACATAGAAATATAATGGACTATACTACATTACAAGGTAAACTGATTATGCCTGAATATGGGCGAAATATACAGCAAATGGTAAAACATGCCGTTTCCATTCCTGATCGTGAAGAGCGCACCCGATGTGTAAAAACTATAATAAACATCATGGGAAACATGTTTCCTTATTTACGCGATGTAAACGATTTTAAACACAAACTGTGGGATCATGTGGCCATAATGTCCGATTTCAAACTCGACATTGATTTTCCATATGAAATCATGTTACCCGAAAATCTTTACACCCGTCCTGAATCAATTCCTTATAAAAATTCTCGTATTCATTATCAGCACTACGGACGAACACTCGAAGAAATGATTGATAAAGTTAGCAATTATCCTGAAGGCGATGAGAAAAATGAACTTATCAGACTGATAGCAAATCAGATGAAAAAATGCTTTCTCACATGGAATAAAGAAGTAGTTGACGACCGTAAAATTCTTGACGACCTCAGATTTTTATCGAAAGGTAAACTTGATATTCCCGACGATTTTCTGAAACTTGTTGAATCGCGCGATGTGCTTTATAGTAAAAAAAACAAATCAAAAAAGAAATAAAGAATTGATAATCATTTAATTGTAATTTCGAATTTATCATTATCATAAAATTAGTAAGATTTTCAATTTTTTGAAAGTATGGCATCATTTCGAATAGAAGGAAAAAGAAAATTATCAGGCGAAATATTTCCTCAGGGAGCAAAAAATGAAGCTCTACAGGTGATTTGCGCTGTTTTACTCACTTCTGAGGAAGTTATAATCAGCAATATCCCCGATATTCTTGATGTCAGAAATCTTATCAAATTGATTGAAAATTTAGGGGTAAAGGTAACCAAACTTAATTCGGATACTTACTCTTTTAAAGCTGATAATGTAAATATCGCATATACCGATACTGATGTTTTTTTTGAACAAAGCGCATCGTTAAGGGGTTCTGTAATGATTGCGGGTCCGCTTGTAGCGCGGTTCGGAAAAGCTGTAGTACCAAAACCGGGTGGCGATAAAATAGGACGACGCCGACTTGACACTCATTTTACTGGCATACAAAAGTTGGGCGCCGATTTTGAATACAACCCTGAAAAAAAAGCTTATAAAATTTCAGCAAACAGATTACACGGTCAGTATATTTTACTTGATGAAGCATCGGTTACCGGTACAGCTAATATTGTTATGGCAGCAGTGCTTGCTGATGGTGTAACAACAATTTATAATGCAGCATGTGAACCTTACGTGCAACAACTTTGCCTGATGTTGAATGCTATGGGAGCTCGAATCTCGGGAATAGCATCGAATCTGCTTACTATTGAAGGTGTGGATAAACTTGGTGGTTGTAAACATAAAATTCTTCCCGATATGATTGAGGTGGGAAGTTTTATTGGATTGGCTGCAATGACAGGTTCAGAAATTACAATTCGAAATGCCGGATGCGCGCAATTAGGTATAATCCCTGAAATGTTCCGACGTTTAGGAGTGAAAATAAAACAAAGCGGAGACGATATTGTTATATCAGAACAGGAAGAATATACCATCGAGTCATTTATTGATGGTTCAATCATGACAATTGCTGATGCACCATGGCCAGGACTTACTCCCGACTTACTGAGTGTTTTTCTGGTAATTGCCACAAAAGCGAAAGGGAGTGTTTTGATTCATCAAAAAATGTTCGAAAGCCGTCTTTTTTTTGTAGATAAACTTATTGATATGGGAGCTCAAATAATACTTTGTGATCCGCACCGTGCCACTGTAATTGGTCTTGGTAAAAATCTGCATTTAAGAGCTACCAGCATGAGTTCTCCTGATATAAGAGCAGGAATTGCATTGCTTATTGCTGCTTTATGTGCCGATGGTGTAAGTACCATTCATAATATTGAACAAATCGATCGTGGTTATCAAAAAATTGATGAACGTTTGAATGCAATAGGAGCATGGATTGAAAGAATTTAATGAATATATATTTTAATGTAATAATCAAAAAAT
Source organism: uncultured Paludibacter sp. (assembly GCA_964405245.1). Lineage (GTDB taxonomy): Bacteria > Bacteroidota > Bacteroidia > Bacteroidales > Paludibacteraceae > Paludibacter. The sequence continues at coordinate 6,901 of CAYONE010000004.1, read as the reverse complement.
TAATTAGTTATGTTGGATATTAAAATTGTTTCCATGATTAATAGCCAGATCAATAAAGAATTTTTTTCTTCGTATTTATATCTGGATATATCAAATTATTATTTTGATAAAAATCTTGCAGGTTTTGGAAACTGGTATGCAGTACAAACTCAGGAAGAGTATGCTCATGCTATGCTTTTTCTGAAATATTTGCTAAATAACGGTGAAAAACCTGAACTTACAGCGATTGAAGGACCTTCAACAAAATTCGCCGATTTCAAACAACCGCTAACTGAAGCATACGAGCATGAAGTATTTATCAGTAAATCTATAAATGATATTTATGCGGTAGCTTATGAAGTTAAAGATTTTAAAACCATGCAATTTTTGGATTGGTTTGTAAAAGAACAGGGCGAAGAAGAACAAAATGCTGATGACATCTGCAAAAGATTTGATTTATTCGGTAACGACCCGCGCGGTTTGTATTTGCTTGATAATGAATTAAAATCGAGAACATTTAATCCGCCTTCATTAGTTTTGTAGATAATTTTAAAATTACAAAATGCCATTTAAAATCGCTGTCGAATAATTTTTCATCAGCGATTTTTTTTATTCAGATATTTCTGTTTACTAATATATTTTCTGTTTTAAAAATTTAAATTTTAATTTGTTCTTATTTTTTTATGTAATAATAATCATATATTCAACACATTAATAATTAATTTAAGGAAAATTGAAAAAAAATGCCAATTAAAGAAAAATTTCTCCAATTATTTATTAATTTTGTTTCAGGTTTTCAATATTGTTAGTTATGAATGTGCTTTCAGCTATTTTTAAAACTAACAGACTTACTTTTCATAATTGTGAATAAAAAACGCTCAACAGTTATGATTTCAATAAAATTTATATCAGAACTTGAATTGAAAGTTATCAATTCAGAAAGACTTCACCAAAGATTTTCCAGCATCTTTAGTTTACTTCCCTATTTCATTATTAAAAAACCATTTTAATTTTTACCTGAATTATTTTCAGGTAATCCATTTTTATACTACTGCTAAAAGAGCAGGAGATTACTGCCATTATTCATCAAATCACAATATCTCAAATATTAATCTTTAAAAATAATTATCGGATGAACACAGTAAACGAATTAGTAAAAAATCTTGCCGACAAACATGGTCGCGAAAGGCACAATCTGCTACCAATTTTGCAGGGAGTTGTCGATCAGGAAAGATATCTGTCCGAGTATTCAATGAAAGCAATTGCTAAAGAGCTTGATTTGCCAGCTGCCGAAGTTTATGGAACAGCTACATTCTATTCATTTCTCGAGTACAAAAAAATGGGTAAAAATATTATTCGTATTTGTAAAACCATTAGTTGTTCTATGAAGAGTTCAAATCAGATTTTACTTACTATTGAAGATATGCTTAAGATTAAGCTTGGTGAAACTACTCCTGATGGTGTTTTTTCGTTGATGCAAACTAATTGTCTGGGATTTTGCCATAAAGCGCCTGCCATGCTGATAAACAACGATGTTTATACAGAATTAACACCCGAGAAAGTTCGCGAAATTTTAAGTTCGTATCTTAATAAAAATAAGGAAGGAGTACAGTATGAGCAATAATAGTCAATTGAAGAAACTCGATTTCATTTTCAATAATGAAAACGATTGGGAAGAAGTTCTGAAAAAAAATCTTGGCAGAAATCAACAAGAATTAATTAACGAATTGATTAGCTCTGAACTTAAAGGGAGAGGTGGTGCAGGTTTCCCCACAGGACTGAAATGGAAACTTTCTGCCGATGCGATTGATGAAGTTAAATATGTTATCTGTAATGCCGATGAAGGCGAACCCGGAACATTCAAAGACAGAGAAATATTATCGAAAGTACCCTATAAAGTACTTACAGCAATGGCTGTATGTGCTTATGTGATAGGAGCCAAGGAAGGATACATTTACCTGCGAGGTGAATATTTCTTTTTAAAACCGGAACTTGAGAAGGCAATAAATGAGTTTATTTATTATTGCAAAGAAATTAAATTCGATTTTTCAATTAGTATTTTCATGGGAAGCGGCGCATATATTTGTGGTGAAGAAACAGCCCTTTTCGAATCGATGGAAGGTAAACGGGGCGAACCTCGTAACAAGCCACCATATCCAACAAACTATGGTTACATGGGTAAACCCACTGTAATTAACAATGTAGAAACTCTTGCCCATGCTTATACAATCTTCAAGTACGGTGCAAAAAGATTTTACGATTTAGGAGTTCAGTATTCCCGCGGATCAAAACTTTACTCTGTGTCAGGTGATACACCCAAACCCGGAATTTATGAACTTGAATTGGGTATGAGTTTAGCCGATTTTGTTGAAGAGTTTGGCGATGGCGATACAAAAGCTGTTCAGGTCGGTGGCGCTTCGGGTTTTCTTGTACCTCGCAAAAGATTTAAAGAAACTAATATCGGTTATCAGGGTAAACTCACCGGAATTTCACTCCCTACCGGTGGTTCAATGATGTTGTTTAACAGCTCACGCTCAATGTACAATGTTTTGGATAACTATTTGGTTTTCTTTCATGAAGAATCATGCGGTCAATGTACTCCTTGCCGTGTAGGTTGCCAACAATTACTCAAAGGAATAAAATCGGTGAAAAACGGTGAAAAAAATGCGCAGTATCTTGAAAAGCTTCTTAAACTTGCTGAAACTATGCAAATTACAGCTAAATGTGGTTTGGGACAATCTGTTGCTAATTCGTTTTCTTCGATAGTTGAAAATTTCAGAGAAGAAATGATTTATTAGTTACGAGTTACATAGAAACCAGTTACAAAGTTACAGGAAAATAAGTAAACAAGGAACGAGCATAATATCGTAAATATCCTTTTACTAACAAATGAGCCATTTTCTCAATTTCTCAATTTCTCATTCTTAATTAAAATAATACTTATGCAAAACAAAATAAAAATTACAATAAACGGTGAAAGTGTTGAAGTTGAAAAAGGAACTTCAATACTCGATGCTGCCAAACAGGTTGGTGTCATTATTCCTACATTGTGCTATCATAAGGATTTATGTGTAGCAGGAAACTGTAGGGTTTGTGTGGTGGAAGTTGTTGGGCAAAAAAGATTATCACCGGCTTGTGCCACTCCATGCGAAGACGGTTTCGATATTCTTACCAACTCGTTAAAAGTGCGTAATTCACGCAAGTATATTCTTGAATTATTATTGGCTGAACATAATTCTGATTGTACACGATGTTATAAAAATGGAAACTGCGAGCTCCAAAGTTTAGCTTCGGAATATAAAATTATGGAACAGGAATTTATCAGGCTGGTTCCGTATAAGAATTATACAATCGATAAATTTTCACCATCGATAATTAAAGACGACAGTAAATGTGTTCGCTGTCAGCGTTGTGTGCGAACATGCGCCGAACTTCAGGGTGTTAATGCGCTGTCAGTAGCTTATAAAGGAGATCAGATGAAGATTACTACTTTCTTTGAAAAATCGCTTAACGATGCAGTTTGTACCAACTGTGGACAGTGTATAATTCATTGCCCTACCGGTGCACTGGTCGAAAAAAATTATATTGAAGAAGTTTGGGATGCCATTGCCGATAAAACCAAACATGTAGTAATTCAAACCGCACCTGCCGTCAGAGTTGGTTTAGGTGAAGAATTTGGATATCCTACGGGCACAAGACTCACAGGCAAGATGGTTTCTGCTTTGAAACATCTTGGCTTCGATGCAGTTATGGATACCGATTTTACTGCTGATTTAACTATAATGGAAGAAGGAACAGAGTTACTCACGCGATTAAAACGAGCGCTTGTTGACAAAGATCCGACTGTAAAACTTCCATTGGCAACTTCCTGTTCGCCGGGCTGGATTAAATATATTGAGCATTTATTCCCCGAAAGTCTGGATATGCTCTCAACTTGCAAATCGCCCCAGCAAATGTTCGGCGCATTAGTGAAAACTTATTATGCACAAGCCCGTAAACTCGATCCGGATAAAATTGTAAGTGTGTCGGTAATGCCATGTACAGCTAAAAAATTTGAAGCCAGTAGGCCTGAAATGCACGATAGCGGATACCGCGATGTTGACTATGTACTAACTACGCGTGAACTTGCGATTATGATAAAACAGGCAGGTATTGATTTGCTCAAAATTGACGAAATGCATTACGATAGACTTATGGGTGAATCAACAGGTGCAGCCGTTATTTTTGGTTCAACCGGCGGAGTAATGGAAGCGGCTTTACGTACGGCATACGAAATTGTTACCGGAAGGGAAGTGCCATTCGAAAATCTTAATATAACTCCTGTAAGAGGTATGGATGGAATAAGAGAAGCAACAATAAAAATTGAAAATCCGCTTCAGGAATGGGCATTTCTTGATGGTGTTGAGTTAAAATGTGCTATTGCACATGGATTGGTTAATGCCCGCGAGGTAATGAAAGCCGTTAATTCAGGTACAGCAAATTATCATTTTATCGAATTTATGGCTTGTCCCGGTGGATGTCTTGGCGGTGGTGGACAACCAATTCCTACAAATCCTGAAATACGTCAGAAAAGAGCTGAAGCAATTTATGCCGAAGATGCCGGTATGCCATTACGTAAATCACATCTCAACCCCGAAGTCATAAAAATTTATAAAGATTTTCTCGGAAAACCACTTGGCGAAAAATCGCACCATTTACTGCATACTTCTTATGTGAAAAGAGGAATATAACGGATAATTTAAGGAAAGTAAATTTCTAAAAAAAACAGCGCAAATTCAATTCTGCGCTGTTTTTTAGTATTTTACAAGTTTTTTTGCGTTTCCCTGCCATGAGCAGCCTAAACAAAAAAGGGTTTCCGTATCATAATCTTCCAAAGAAACATCTTTGTCAAGTGGTTCTATTTCGAAATTTTCATTTACTGTAACCACAATCGACTCATTTTTTGAATTTTTTATTCTGAAACGCTGAATTTTGCATTGCGGACAAACCAATTTTCTCATAATTAATAATTTATTGATCAGTTAATTCAGTTTTATCAGGTTTAATAATTTCCGTTACATCCTTTTTATCAATGGAAGAAAGAGAAGGATGTTGAATTTCGAAAATTTGTAAGTCATCGAATCCGAAAATTCTACCCGGAAAAATATCAACCCAGCTCAGATTATGGGTTGCCATAATTATTGTTGTACCCGATTTTCTGATATTATTAAGCAATTCTACAATTTCCCTTCCTGTGTCAGTATCAAGATTTCCGGTTGGCTCATCTGCAATGATTATTTCCGGAGAATTGAGCAATGCACGCGCTATAACCACACGTTGTTGTTCACCACCCGAAAGCTGATGAGGTGGTTTATTGAAACTTTCACTCATGCCTACCTGTTTGAGTACTCCATTTATCTGTTCGTCAATTAACTCTTTATCTGTCCAACCTGTGGCAAGCAATACGAATTTGAGATTCTGATAAACGCTACGATCAGTCAATAACTGAAAATCCTGAAAAACTATACCGATTTTTCGTCTGAGAAATGGAATATCATTTTCCTTTATTGTAGTAAGATCATAATCGAAAATATGAGCAGAACCAGCTGTAACAGGAAGTTCACTATAGAACGATTTCATTAAAGAAGTTTTTCCGCTTCCGACTTTACCGAGCAGATAAATAAATTCGCCGCTGTTTATTTCAATATTTACGTTTTTCAGTACTGTACGTTCCTGCTGACAGATTTCTACATTACGAAAAACAATAAGTTGCTTATTTCCCATAAATAATTTTTATGCTAAATTTAATTCTTTGATATTTAGGTTTACAGAAAACTGAAAAAATTATTTATGTCTCTTTTTCAGTTCATTACCTAAATCGTCGAGTGAATATCCTTTCGAAGTAAGTAAAACTATAAGGTGATAAATCATATCTGATGCTTCGTAAAGAAATCCATCATCCGTGCCATTTACTGCTTCAATTACAGTTTCAACAGCTTCTTCGCCTACTTTTTGAGCCATTCGGTTTACACCTTTGTTAAAAAGCGAAGTTGTGTATGAGCCTTCGGGCATTTCCTTATAGCGTTTCTGTATAAATTGTTGCAAATAATTTAAAAAGCCAATTCCACCGTAATTTGTTTCGTTCCAGCAGGTGTCGGCGCCGGTATGACAAACGGGACCAACCGGATTTGCTTTAATTAGCAAGGTATCGCTATCGCAATCAGACAATACTGACACAACATTCAGGAAATTACCACTTTCTTCGCCTTTAGTCCATAGGCGATTTTTGGTTCGACTAAAGAATGTTACTTTTCCTGTTTCCTGAGTAATACGCAGAGCTTCTTCATTCATAAAGCCAAGCATAAGTACTTTTGATGTTAGATTGTCCTGAATTATTGCAGGCACAAGACCATCCATTTTCTGAAAATCGATATTCATATTATAAGTGAGTTGAAAAAATTTGCACGAAAGTACAAAAAAAGGAGGAGATTAGCAATTTGTTAGGTTTCCCGCGTTTTATTTTCTCAATTTTTAAACATTGAGTTTAAACATTGCAAAAATTTAATTTCTTGTTTCAGCAAATTGTTGTTAGTACTTAGCCCCCTAACCCCGTTCGGTTGAGCCGTTCGACTGAAGTCTCACGTCGAAGTTTAAATGGGAAACTTAGGAGCTAAAATCAATATATGAACACTTAAATTTGGTGGTTCTCTTGTGAAAAATAAATTTTTTTCGCTGTAATTTTCATAAAAAAACACTAATTGTAGTACTTACTGAAGTGCTGAGTAGTTACTAAATTACATATAAAAAAACTCCCAAAAAATAATTTCGGGAGTTTTTCAAAAATTATATCAAGTTGATATTTAGTTTTTTACAATCTTCAACCATGCTATCGGGCCAAATACTTGCCTGAATTTCACCGATATGCGCTTTGCGAAGGTAATAC